>DAOWEE010000231.1 GCA_030638625.1 Methanosarcinales archaeon | reverse complement strand
TGAGTATGCTGTTGGCCTTTAAAGACGTTGAGAACATACCGGTATGCAGTGCCGTACCTAACCGTGAGCCCATGGCACCGAAGATATTACCCCTCATCCCAATGGCAGGGGTGATGAGCAGTATCAAACCTGGCATGGTTTCAAGGACGCCAGTCATCATACCCAATACAATTCCAGCTGACAGACTCATGAAACTCATCAGCATAAGACCTGAAAATCCCTCTTTCAGGGTGGTACGGGTGATATGGTACTGCAAGGATATCCAGAATGACATGTTCGTGAATGTATCGTCCTCAAAATCTGTCATATCAATCCCTCATCGGTGGTTTTATGTAGCGTTAACATAAATAGACTGCTATTTAGGTAGATTTATTATGCCCAGGAAGATTGAACATTGTTCCAGGAACATGAAAGACCTCCTTGTGGGGATGAAAGATACTTCTGAACTTATGCTAGACCTTGCATATTCTGCGGTTATTTATGACGATGATGACATAGCAGATGAAGTGCTTCGTCTGGAAGAAAAAGTAGACACACTAGAATATCACATGAAGATAACTGCCATGCAGGCTGCCCGTAGCATCGACGATGCCCACCAGTTATCTGGTGTCCTGAAAGCTGCATCTGCAGCTGAGAACATTGCCAATGCAGCAGGTGATGTAGCCAATATCGTGCGGCTTAAGATGGGCATCCCGGCTGAACTCAAGGCAGATATTCGTGAAGCCGAAGAAACAGTGACCCGGGTAATCATTGAACCGGACAGCCCTATTATCGGTAAAACACTTGGTGAACTTAAACTTGAAACCGAGACCGGTATGGGTGTTATAGCCATACGCCAGGGTTCATCATGGATATTTGACCCTGAACTGGACACATCTGTCCTGGCAGGGGATATCCTGTTTGCACGGGGTCATGATGAAGGATTGCCTTTATTCACGGAATTCGTTACTGGAAAGCCTTTTGAAAAGCGAGAGGTCAAAACCACCGGGAATATTGATGACCTGGAAAAGGCTGTGGATATTGTGGTGGAGATGAAGAATAAATCAGAACTCTCAGTGGGTCTGGCTTATTCTGCTGTACTGTTCTATAACAAGGAAATTGCCGATGAAGTAAGGATTCTGGAAGAAGAGATGGACCAGATGAAATATGAACTCCAGCACTGGGTGCTTGAGAGTGCCAGGCATGTGGATGATGTTGACCAGCTCAGGGGTCTGCTGCACCTTGCAAATGCTTCTGAATCTATTTCTGATGCAGCTTATGAGATTGCAGATGTTGTGCTCCGTGAGATAGAACTGCATCCAATATTCATGATGGCTGTCCGGGAATCGGATGAGGTAATATCCATGATTGATGTGTATGACTCCTCTCAAATTGCCAACAAGACCCTGGGTGAAATTGAACTTGCTACCGAGACCGGCGTGCATGTAATGGCGGTAAAGCGCGGCAGCCGTTGGATATATAGACCCAGTGCAAGAACTAAAATAATGGGCAATGACGTGCTGATTGCGAGGGGTTCCCTTGAAGGTGAGGCACACCTTCTTGAAATGACGGCCTCTGCAGAAGAGCCTGACAAATAACGGCAGTAAACCCAAGTTTGACTGTCAAAGTTGGGGTACAAATATTTTTTAAACGATTAGAATAATTAAAATAAGTGATGAGGCTGGAACAATCAGTCCAGCCTGCAAAGTTTGAAGATTTATGGGGAAGTCTAACCGAACAGTGCGCCCAATCCTTCCATTCCGCTTTCTTCAGCCTCTTCTTCTGCTTCTTCTTCGGCTGCTGCTTCTTCAGCTGCTGCCGGAGCTTCGGACGCAGCGGCTGGTGCTGCTGCGGGTGCTGCGAAAGCTGCTTTCTCGATAGCTTCTGTGATGTTGATATCTTCTAACGATGCTGTCAGGGCTTTTACCCTTGCCTCATTTACTTCCACACCTGCAGACTCAAGTACGGCTGTGATTGAGTCTTCTGTGATATCTTTACCTGCATTGTGCAGTAATAGTGCTGCATAAACATATTCCATTTCTTATCACCTTTTATTAATTGTTGACTGTAATTTATTCGTAATTCTATCCGAACAGTGCTCCAAGCCCTCCGGCCGCATCCTCTTCAGTAACTTCTTCAGCAGTTTCTTCTTCTGCCTCTTCATCAGCAGGTGCTACTTTTTTCTCGGCTGACGGCTGACTGGCCGCAGCCTGTGCGCCCAGTAGACCTTTCATATCATCGTCCAGTGCTTCTTCTGAGAGTAAACTTGCGAGAGCTAACATCTCACCCTGTGATTTGGATAGTAATGTATCCATCACACCAGGAGTAAATATCACTCCATTCACTGCCAGGTTCCTGGATTCAGAAACTGCTTTTGCCACGAGAGCCTGTATTGTAGTACTGGTTGGATATGCTGCATTAACAGACAGGTTGAATGCCTGCTTTGCTGCAGACATAAAGTTCTGAGTGTATAATGCCTCGTCAATTTCAAGTTCGGAGCCTTTTAACAGTGTACCGTCCTCGAAAGTGGCCCTTAGGTCCAGTCCCAGTTCAAGGGGATATATCTCAAGCCTGGCCAACATAGCTGCCAGTTTTTGAGAAACCACTTCTCCCTCTTTTGCCACGACCTTTGTTTCCCTGATAACAACTTTTCCACCATCTATGGAGGCAGGTATTCCGGCCGTTTGTAAGTCACCCACAATGGGGCCGGGCGGGAATGACGTGGGCCCCTTTTCAACAGTGATATCTACTGGAGATATCATGCCGCCTTTTATGGGTGCGGGTGTCTTGCTTGAATTCAGGAGTTTGAATATTTTAAATGAATTAGTATTGGAAAATATTATCCCGGTTTCCTGGTCGATATAATCTTGCAGGGGTTTTAATTCATCAGAAGATTCATCCAGTGCCCTGAGCATAAGGCTGTTCTTGCATACCTTGATGTGTACCGAATCCCTCAGACTTGAGCGCATCTGCTGGAACTGTTTTGAAGGTAGCCCGTGGATACCAACCAATCCGACAACATGATACTCATTAATCTTGGCCTTGATTTCCTCGATCTCGTCTTTCTTCCACTCGGGTATATGCTCGCTGTGGTGTACCTCATCCATATTACATCACCCTCACTGCTGGTCCCATGGTGGTCTTGACATAGACAGATTTGATATTCTGTTTACCCTTCTCAAGATTGTGTTCGATTCTGTCAATGACTGACTGCACATTCTGGCCAAGTTCTTCAGATCCCATGTCCCCCCTTCCAACTGGAAGGTGGAATGTGAGCTTGTCCTTGCTGCGTACCCTGATTGAGTTCTTTGCCTTTTTGATGACATCCTCGATCTTCTTATCAGGAGTCAGTGGTTCCGGCATCTTGCCCCTTGGACCAAGAACAGGTCCGAGAGACTTCGCAATGGTTGGCATGTAAGCCACTTCTGATACAAAGAAGTCTATGTCATTGGCCAGTTCCCGCGCTTTACTCTTTTCATCCCCAAGATTTTCAATCTCTTCAGGGTCTAATATCATCTCTGCGCCGGCACTGGTTGCTCTCTGGGCAGTGTCGCCCTTAGCAAAAACAGCAATCCTGATTGATTTGCCCAGCCCGTTCGGAAGGATGACCTCTTCATCCACACGGTTTGCAGGCTGACTCATATCAATATTTTTAAGATTAAATGCAATGTCAACGCTTTCAGTGAATTTGCGCTCTGGCGCTGTTTCGAGCGCCTGTTTTACTGCTTGTATTGTCTCATCTAACGTCATACATACCTCCCGTAGTATTTGCGCGTGCGCAATCGACCTTAAGGTCTGCTACGGTTGTGTAGGAAGTTCATTTTACTGCACGGTAAGTACTTTAAACTATCGGTCGTTTGGCTTATTATTCAAGCCTGTCGTCGAAATCCCCGTTCTTTACTGCCTTTTGTGCTTCCCTTGGGTCCATATCTTCCACAGTAACACCCATAGGCACACAGGAGCCGACAATCTCATTAACAGCAGACTTAAAGTCCGAAGCCAGCAGGCTGTCACGTTTCATCCTTGCCACTTTTGCAGCCTGTTCAATGGTTAGATTGCCTACCAGTTCAGTCCCTGCATTTCCTGACCCTTTCTCCACGCCGATTTCCTTCAATATCAGTGCAGATGTAGGGGGAGTTCCTATCTCGATGGTATAATTCTTTTTATCATCAAAGATAATCTTCACAGGAACCTGCATCCCGTTAAAGTCTGCAGTTTTCTCATTAATGTTATCTACTATTTCCTTGATATTCACGCCCATAGGACCAAGGGCCGGACCCAGTGGGGGACCTGGATTGGCCTGTCCGCCCGGAATTAACGCTTCAACAACTTCGCCCATATATAATACCTCAATTTATAATTTTAATTGTCAGGACATAATCCTAATCTTCTTCTTCACGCTTTAGCACCCTTACATTATCACCACGTACTGTGATGGGTATGGGTACCATTGCTTCGAACAGTTCAACGGTGATTTCTTCGTGGGTTTCGTCCACTCGCTTGACCCTGGCCTTCTCTCCCTTAAAGGGACCTGAGATGAGTTCTACAATACTGCCCTCAGTGATACCGACCACTGCAGTCTTTGGTGTCAAGAAATGTTCCACTTCAGTAAACGTGGATGCTCCTTTAATCAGAGTGCGGGCATGAGGTAAGGTCTGTATGACCTGTTCCACCTGTTCAGGTGACGGAGCCTCAACCAGTATATAGCCTTTTAACTCATCAGGCGCAAGAATCGCACGAACATCCAGATTCTCTTTCTCTGCCACCTTGGCAATGAGAGCTGCTACAGAACGCTCCTGGTTGGCCGTGGTCTTTACCACATATATCTCAGTATCTTCAATTACATCCTCATTCATGTGACTGCTCACTTCCCCCCATAACGTCCGGTTAATATAATAATCTTTGGTCGAATCATACCAATTTTGGAACTTCGGTCAGGAAGAAATATATTATGAATCCAATAAACCCAATGATCAGAATACCTGCAGCTGACACCTTAGCGATCATCGTAAACTCATCTCGTGTGGGTTTGCGGGTTAATTTCAATATCCGTGTATATTCACTGAGTTTTAACGGTATTGTAGGTGTAGATTGAATTTCCTTTGCCAATTGGTTTCACTTCCTGTTTATGAATGGTCAATAATCAGTCCTGTTGAGATGAAGTTTGCTCTAATCAGAGCCAGTACTAAAAAAACCTTTCGATTGACAGCAAATGCACTGCCAATCGAGTGAGACATTCATTTTACGAAATCAATACCATAACGGTTGGTGATGTTCCTGGCAGTGCCACTGCCTTTGCCGTATATCTGTGCAGATTTCACTCCAGTCACTACCAACATGGTACGTATGGAATGTTCCAGTGCGGGGTCTACCTGTGCACCCCAGATGAGCCTTGCTTCAGGATCAATCTTGTTATAAACTTCCTGAACAACACTCTCTGCCTCTGCTATGGTCATGTCAGGTCCGCCCACCACATTTACAAGTGCTGAGGTTGCGCCTGAAATGTCCACATCAAGCAGGGGACTGCGCAGTGCCTTTTGTACAGATTCGGCAGCCTTATCTTCACCATCTGCTTCACCAAGACCTATCATTGCCACACCGCCCTTCTGCATGACGGTCCTGACATCGGCAAAGTCCAGATTGACCAGACCGGGTTTGGTAATAAGTTCAGTAATACCCTTCACTGCCCGCATCAACACTTCATCCGAAACCTTGAACGCCGCCTGCAAGGGTAATCTTGGCACCACTTCTAATAATTTATCATTTGGTACAACAATGACCGTATCGGCCACATCCCTCAGACGCTCCAGTCCGGCTTCTGCATTAGTGCGCCTGATTGAACCTTCTACCGCGAATGGCAGAGTGACTATGGCAATGGTCAGAGCACCTACCTCCCTGGCGTTTTCGGCCACGACCGGTGCGGAACCAGTACCTGTACCCCCACCGAGACCGCAGGTAATAAAGACCATATCCGAACCTTCAACTGAGGCTTTTATATCTTCTTCACTCTCTTTAGCAGCTTCTTCACCAATCTGGGGTAAACTACCGGCACCCAATCCCCTGGTCTTTTTCTGGCCAATCAGTATCTTCCTTTCAGCCGAAATATGCAGAAGATGTTGTGCATCCGTATTCAGTGCATAGAGTTCTGCACCTGATATGCCTTCTTCGGTCATCCTCTGGATTGTGTTCGAGCCGCTGCCACCACAACCAACTACACGGATGTTTGTTTTCAGTTGTTGAAGAACCGATTCCAGCTCTTCATCGCTCGAACCAACATTCATGCGTGATGTTTGTGACACTTCCTGTGTCCTGCCTTCCATATTAGCCCTGGTGATGGCTTCTTTTATGATGGATTCCATCCTTTCATCCCTCAAATGTTTAAAATATTTAGTCTACTAAAATGTTATGAACCTTTATTGATTTTTTAGTTGCTTCATAAACCATTTCCGGACTTATCGTCCTGTTGTCTATAGTTACCGTTTCCCCTCTTGCCAGCGCACCAAACATGGGCCCGGAAGTTATTCCGAGATTCCTGGCAAGTTCTGGACTGAACTTATCTGCAATAAGGTACAGCATCCCCTCATCACGGTCATATCGTATATCGTAGTGCGCTTTTAGTATATTAATGCATTCATTTGTCAATTCATCAGCCACAAGACGGGCGCAGTCATCGTCGATTCCTATGAGAATATGTGAAAATTTACCATTCTTGTGTTCAAGGTAGGCAATGCTGCGTGCAGCAAGAAACGCTTCAAGCCTGGACCGGTCCAGTTTTTCGGCTTCCTGCAACAGATCCGGACTGATAGTGGCAACTTTCACTTTTGGACACACACACTTTTGGCACGCATTCTTGAACTCGCACTTGATTCCCTCAGTTATACGGGCACGACCTGAAGGACAAAGGTCATTCATTCTCCTGCGCAGTTCCTTGCACAATTCCCATGGCACCCCGTCCATTTCTCTGATGTCACGCTCCCTCAACACTTCATAACCCAGTTCTTCGATAATGAAAGTCAGGCGGTTGCGCTGTTTTGCACTCATTGATTTACGGTCCAGATATGCAAAATCCGCGCATGAACGCTCAAACGCCTGCCCGATTATTTCCTTATCCAATTCATCCAGTTTATACGTGGGAAAAATGTGCCCAAAAGCAATATCTGTGTCTTCCATCAGTTTTGTCTGTCGGGGTGCATAATGATTGCCTCCAAACCCAATGGCTACAGGCACGTCACCGATGTCGAGCATAAGTATTGCGTTTGACACAATACGACCTGCAAGTTTATCCACCCATTCCTTTTCTGAACTCCCAATCTCTACGAACAATGACGGTGTTTTAAGGTCACTAGGACCGTGATGTGTACTCTCAATAGAAACTTCAAAATCCTCATTCTTACTCAGTATCTTGAGATTCATGTATATGGAACGCATTGTCTGGGGTGCGGCCGAAGCCAGTTCCATTGGATTTCCCCCTAACTTTGCTTCTTTAGTATTTCCTGTAGGATGGACCGTGAGTATCTGACGCCCATCTTTACTGCGGTGCCTGGAGGCAAATAAAATAATATCTGAATCCAGTCCGTATTCTGCCAGTTGTATGTCCAGCCCATCCTGATAGATATGCATGCCCTCTATCTCCACCATCCTGAATGCCTTAAACTCGAATGCAGCAATAACAGCAGGACAATCAATATCCATGGGTGCCCAATCCCTAATCTCCAGCAGAATGTTCTTGATATTCTGGCTGGCAGGGTCTTCTTTTGAAATTATTATATTTATTTTTCCGATTGTGGTCTGATTTGATGCTATGCTGAATACACCACCTGCTAAAAAGATAATATTAACATTCGATATGACATATATGTATATTAAAATATCATTGACATAAACGAGTATAAAAAAAATCCCCACATTCGGTCGGATTAACTTGACTACATAAAGTTGTACTTTATGACTAAAACAAACAACATTCACCATCAATTATATATGTTATCATTTCAATACTTTATTTGGATTATCAAAAACTGGAGTCGGTGTGATTGGATATAACCCAAATGGATTATGTAAGTACATTTATATGGCTATATAATATAGGTGCTGCATTCATAATATTGTTCTTAATATTCCAGATATTGCTTATATCCAGGAAACTGGATACAGACATGATACGCGCCCGTTTATTTTTAAACATGGACATTCTGGCTGAGACCTGGAAATACATATCCATAGCCGCAGCATCCTTTGCAGTCAATGCCATTGCTGGCTTTTTGAGGTTTAATGCCAACATTAAATTCTACTATGTCTGGGAGATTTCCGAGATAATTTTCCTGGGCGCTTTTATTGCAATGATTTACCAGTGGTATCAGTTCGTCGGTGGATTAATGCTCAGGGATAAAAAGGGCGAACAATAAGTCCGTCACTTCACAAAAAGTCCAGCTACTTGGACTCAATAGCTGATATGATATCAATAAGGATATCTATCCTGATTTTCAACTGGTTAGAATCTATCAGTCTGCCAATGTGTTCCATATATGCAATGTTTTTCTCTATTCTGACATTGAATGTCTGTAATAACAGTATCCGACTTTGAATATCCTCATCCAGTATATCTTTCAAAAAAGTTTCATTGTTACATTTAATGATGAATTTTTTGTCGAACTTTGGATTATTCACCCTCACATCCTGCTGGCTTGCAGTCTTTCCCATTTTTGAATATATATCTTCTTCAAAAATGATAATATCAATATTTCCAGGGTTGTCCAGACTGACGCGAATATTAATATAATCGATATCATTCCAACCAGAGACTTTCTTACTGGTCTCGATAAGTATGTTATGCTCCCGGTAAGTGCCTCTTATTTCATGTTTCCTGGAAAGTAGACCTACCGAATACTGCAACCCCAGTTCACTGGCAAGCGTCTTCAATGTCTGGTCCTTGCCAGGTAAGAACAGGGCAAATGTACCCAGTATTGCCGCTGTTTGTAGTGATGTGCTGTTTTTCATGCTCATTTACAGACGTATCAGGTTGTTTCAATATCGATTTAATTCAATACCATCAGGTGTGAATATATAATTGTACCGGCCCATTGCTTTTCCCGTGTACAGCAGATAGTGTATGATTATTCTTCTCTCTGGCGTATCAGCATCAAGGTTTACCTTGAACTCAATAAAGCCGTCCATAATAAACTTTAACCTTTCAGTGGTCCGCTTATCTATGCTTGGGTCCAGCGTGAACAGTGCAACATGCTTCTGAAGCCTGACGCGCCGCGTCATGGTCTCGATAAGGCTATTGAGTTCCTTCACCCCCTCATCAGAAGTGTTCAGTATCAAGCCGGTAAGAGAATCAAAAACAATCCTGATCTCCTTTTTAGTCAATTTTCGCTTTGCCTGGTTAATCAGGCTTGCAATGGTGGAAATGTTTTGCTCAACCTCTATGAACCTGGCAGAATGCATCTTTTCATCCATACCTATACTGCTTATTTCCATGGTCAATGGATTAACCATAACCAGATTGCCCTGTTCTTCATATTTACGTGCATCAAGCCCGCTCTGCCCCATCTTTGCCCGCATATCATACAAAGGCAGATGTGTGGAAATATACAGTACCTGTTCCCCCTGTTCCAGGCCAGCTTTGGCGAACTGTATACACATGGAAGATTTACCTGACCCCTTTGAACCTTGCAGCAGTATGTTGGTATTTCTCGGTAATCCCCCATCGATAATCGGGTCCATCCCTGGCACACCGCTGGGAACCCTTATGATGTCAATTTCTCTGGATATAATTATCACCTGTGAATTTTTCGTGAACTATTCATTTAATGTTAATGCCACATCTTTGGCGAAATATGTGAGAATCATATCGGCTCCGGCCCGTTTAATTGAAATCAGGGATTCCATTATAGCCATCTCATCCAGCCATCCTTTATCCACTGCGCCCCTGACCATGGAATACTCACCGCTTACATTATAGGCAGCCGTAGGCATCTTGAACTCATGTTTCACCCTGTAAATAATATCCAGGTACGGCAGGGCAGGCTTGACCATCACGATGTCAGCCCCTTCAAGGATATCCTGTTCCACTTCCCTTATGGCCTCATCACTGTTGGCAGGGTCCATCTGGTACGTCGAGCGGTCCCCGAAACTGTATCCTGATTCAGCTGCATCCCTGAAAGGTCCGTAGAATGAAGATGAATACTTGGCTGCATATGACATGATAGGTGTATTGGTAAAACCTCCCGCATCAAGCGCGCCGCGGATGGCTGCCACCATACCGTCCATCATGCCTGAGGGAGCCACAATATCTGCGCCTGCCCGTGCCTGGCTCACAGCGGTCTTGCCCAGTAGGGGTAGGGTCGGGTCGTTCAACACCTCTTCAGTTTCATAATCCACCATGCCGCAATGACCATGAGTGGTATATTCGCAAAGGCACAGGTCAGTGATAACCACCATATCATCCCCCAGTTCGGCCTTGATATCCCGGGTTGCATTCTGGACAACATCATCATCACCGTAGGCATGTGTCCCGGTCTCGTCCTTCTCTTTAGGAATCCCGAACAATACCACTGCCGGAACCCCCATGTCTGCCAGTGTTTTGGCTTCGTCCACCACACTTGCAGGAGTTTCCCTTCTGACACCGGGCATGGACGAGATTGGTAGGGGAGTCCCCAGGTTTTCATCTATGAACAGGGGTGCTATCAGGTCGTCCACTGACAGTGTTGTGGCTTTAACCATGCGCCGTATGGCTGGCATCCTGAGTCGTCTCAATCTTGTTGTTGGGAACTTGGTGGTATTTGCAAACATAACATCAGATTTCCGTTAATTGTTCTTATCATTCTCGTTGCTATTAAGCCTGAACAGTTCGGCTACAGTGTCCAGGAATATTTCATCATCGTGTTCGGCTGCGCACCGCAATATCTTCGTGGGTTCTGCCAGAATTTTGTTTGCTACCGAATGAGTCAGGTCATTCAACACTTCAGTTTCAATCTCACCGATGGTATGGTAAGCTTTCAACTTGTTTATGGCAGCATCTCGCTCATGACACCGAATTTCGTTTATCATACTGTACAGTGCCGAAATAATCCTGTCAGCATGCTGGCGCTTGTACTGTATCTTCAAAAGTTCTAACTCTTCGTCAATAATGTTTTCCACTTTGAACATCTCGTTTTTGCGTCGTTCAAGGTTCTTTTCACTGATTTTTTTCAAGCTGTCTATGTTGAACAACCCGACACCTTCAACTTCATTAGTGGTTTCATCTATGTCCCTGGGATTTGCAATATCAATGAGTAAAATCTCACCTTTGTGCTCTTGCATGGCACATTCCATCATCTCTTTGGTAATTACCATATGGGGGGCTGCAGTTGCACTGATAACAACATCTGATTCCTTGATATAATCATCTATAAGCTCATATTTTATAGCTTCCCCATTGAGTTCACAGGCCAGTGTTTCTGCCCGCTCGAAAGTACGGTTGGCTACATAAATTGCCTTGATATTCTTATTGGCCAGGGCCCTTGCAACCAAAGACCCCATCTCTCCAGCCCCGATTATCATCACAGTTTTACCTTCAAGACTTACAAGCACATCTTCTGCCAGTTCCACAGCAGCCGAACCGATGGACACAGAACCCCTGTTAATGCCAGTCTCGTTGCGTACCCGCTTGCCCACCTGGATTGACTTGCTAAACACCGTGTCAAGCATCTTTCCAGTAGTCCCTGTCTTCTTTGCAAGATTGTAAAGGTCCTTTACCTGTCCCAGTATCTGGTCCTCCCCCACTATCATGGATTCAAGACCGGATGTTAACCGCATGAGATGACGCATGGATTCTTCATGGTCAAGGAAATCAACGATAAGGTTGGGTACTTTCATCATCTTTGCAAAATTAAAGAGTACTTTGCTGCCCTTGGGTGAGACCACATACACCTCAACCCTGTTGCAGGTCATAAGTACGGCACACTCTTCAACCATTTCATGGCCATACAATCTTTTCAGAATCTTGTCCACGCCGCCGTGCCAGGCGTGAAGTTTTTCAATATCTCCCACGCTGGCCTTTACGTGGGTAATAAGCATGCTTGAAATCTCAGTCATCCAAATCTCCTGTTATTTAACCCTGGTATTTAAATAAATTTAATTATTTCCATTTGATATATGCTTTAAGGCAATTTCCATTGCCTGTTCATATGAATGTGTCAATGCGCTCCAGACCTCTTCATCTTCAAGAATTGCCCATAATATCCCGGACCGCTCCCTCTGGTCCGGAACTGCTGCCTTGAGACGTATCCTCATTTCCTTTTGCAGCCGTGCCATAGTCTCGAACTCCACCGGAATCACAGTTTCAATCTTTTTCCTCATATATTTGGAAAGGGCAGGACTTGCGCCACCGGTGGAGATGGTAATGGTTATGTCCCCTCTTTCAACAATGGACGGCACTGCAATATCATCCAGGCCGTCCACGGAATTTACCAGGCAGCCTTGCTGGTGTGCCATGTCTGCTATCCTGGTGTTAAATTCTTTGTCACTTGTGGTTGGGATGACAAGGAATGCACTGTCAATGTAACCCGACATCTCATCATCGGACATGGTACCCGTGGTCTTAACAAGGTCCAGCCCCTGTTCACCAAGGTTCTGAAGTATAGGCGTGAAATCGAGACTTATGACTGTAGTGGGAGCATATCTTGAAAATAGGATGGCTTTTCGTTCACCCACCTGCCCACCTCCGAATATGACCACCTTCCGGTCTGTCATGTCCACCATCAGTGGCAGGAGTCTAGATTCTCTTTCCTGCAAGGTTTTTTTCCTGGATACACCTGTCAAAGCCTGACTCCCGTCTTTTTGAATTCTTTCTCACTGAACAGTATATTGTAATCCTCGATACCGGTGGCACTGGATATTTGTTTTGCGACTTTCCTGCATTCATCTCTGGTATATGCATGCACCATGGTGAATAGATTGTAAGGCCATCCGTTTCGTCTTGGTCTTTCATAACAGTGGGTAACCTCTGAAAATCCAGCCATGATGGCTCCCACATCCTCTACCCGGTTATCAGGCACATTCCATGTGCACATGGCATTGGCAGTGAAGCCGATAGCCCTGTGTCCTACGGATGCACCAAACCGCCTGATAACTCCGTCTTGATGCAATTGTCCAATTCTTGCAATTACCTGCTCCTCTGAAAGTCCTAACCGATCTGCAATTTTCTTGAAGGGGCGGGGAGTTATTGGGATGCCGTCCTGAATGCTTTTTAGTAGTTGAGTATCATTGTCGTCCATAAAACTATCTTTCCTTTTTTGATGTTTAGATTTATTTATTACATTATAATTATCCACTCTACGATAGCTTTATGTAGATTAATTTAGGATTATATATAATATGTCAGGCTTAACATTGTCGTTGATTGTCGACACCATTGAGTTCATTAATAACTATGCCATAATACCCCTGACAATTGTGACTTTTGCAATTCTGGTATATTTTGTGGTATATATCAGGAGTAACGATCCCGATGTCATAAAATCAAAACTTTTCCTCAGGTTTGATGAGTTCAAAAATGCTTTCACTATACTCGCATTTGCAGCATTTGTCCTGATATTCCATGTGTTACTCATCTATCTGCATAATTTTATTGACATGTCACAAATGCTCAACCTGATGGTGCTCATACCTAATATGCAGCAGCTCCTGGGACTGGTATTAACAATCCTGCTGTTATTGTTCGCAGTCAGGATTTTCAGGGTAATTAAATAAAAGGCGGCCTTTATGGGTCACAGCCAGGATTTACGGAAAAACTTACTACTTCCACATCCGCTGAATTAAAGAAATTCATTGCATTTTCATCAGGATAATGGTTTGTGAACACTACTCTTTTGATGTTGGAATTGATTATCATTTTAGCACATAATATGCAAGGCTGGTGGGTGCAGTAAAGAGTGGCGTTCTCAATGCTGACACCGTGAAGAGCCGACTGGATGATGGCATTCTGTTCTGCATGCACTGCCCTGCACAGTTCGTGTCTGGTACCTGATGCAATGTTCTGCTGCTCGCGTATGCACCCGATATCAAGACAGTGCTGCAGGTTGCGGGGTGCCCCGTTATATCCTGTGGAAAGGATGCGCTTGTCAAGTACGATTACCGCACCAACCTGATTTCTAAGACAAGTGGAACGCTTGGCAACCACCTGGGCAATCTCCATAAAATATTCATCTAATGTTGGTCTTTGAACCATGTTTTTTTTTCCTACCATGTTTGATAGTTTATTGGTAATGGGAGCAAAAGGTAAATATATTGTGATATATGGTATTCGCACGTGACCAATATATCGCAAATTACGCGGTGCTGCTTATGAAGAAGGACATAGATAATTATATTGATTTATATTTGGGACGGTTCTCAACCAACCAGATGATAGGGATTCCGCTAGTGATATTATTCATATCACTGCTAATACTGGGCTGGTCCGTATATGCACAGGGGAGTCCAGTTGAGTTGGGTGTGGAATTCACTGGAGGAACTGTGCTCACAGTTGTTTCGGAATCCTCCTACAAAACGGTTCAGGAAGAATTCGAATCCCAATTCCCTGAAACACCCCCGTTTAGTGCCAGAGATGCCGGCGGCGGGCGCGTGATGTTGCAGTTTGGTCCCATGAATGAAGTCCAGCAGACACAATTGAATGATTATGTTTCATCCACTTATGGCAACGATATTGCCTTAAGACAGATGAGTGCAGTATATGGTGAAAACCTGCAGCACAGTGCTGTCAAGGCTGTAATTTATGCTTTTTTAGGTATGGCCGTGATAGTATTTTTTATATTCAAAAGCCCGGTGCCCTCTGCAGCAGTGGTACTCTCCGGAGCGTCTGATATCATCATCGCAGCCACCCTCATGAACCTGTTCGGTATAGCCCTGTCCTTGGGCACGGTGGCAGCACTGCTCATGTTGATAGGTTATTCTGTTGACAGCGACATCCTGCTTACTACCAGGCTTCTCAAGCGCAGGGGCGATACTGATGAAAAAATACGTACAGCCATGAAGACCGGGCTTACTATGACTTTTACCACAATGGCAGCATTCTTTGTCCTCTTTGTGGTCAGCACCTTTGCCGGTGTTATCTCGTCCTTTTCAAGGATAGATATTATCAGTGAAATTTCCGCAGTCTTGCTGTTCGGCCTGGTTACAGACCTTATGAATACCTGGATGCTGAACACCGGCATCCTGAAATGGCATCTTGCAAGGAGTACACCTGCCAAAAAGGGCACCAAGGGGCGAAAACGATGAACGGCGAAGACGTGGAAAAAGGACTGGGCAGCGACCCCAGGGTCATGTTGATGATAGGTGCGATACTAATATCATTCACTTTATTGTTCCTGCCGGCAGTGTTTCCTGAATTTGGTGTAGGCGGGCTCAAGTACGGGCTTGACCTGGACGGGGGCTCATGGCTCCACCTGAAACCTGAAGGCGCTATGGTGCAGGTAGATGCCGATATTGGACGTATCATCGCCCAGGATTACGGAGTGTTCCTGAATGAAACAGTGACAATCACCCAGCAGACCACATCTTCAGTGACCTTTGAAACCCGCAAACCTGTTACTGCCAAAGGGATAGAATCACTGGGTTACGGACAGGCAGCCGTATCCAGCAGGGGCGGGGTTTACACAGTATTACTCCAGACCGAAAAAAACACAGCTATTGTCAGGTATCTGGAAAACCAGTTCAAGACAGAAGTGGCGGTTATTGATGAAAGAGACGGCATCTGGTATGAGATACGGAAGAAAACATCACCTGATGAACTGGCTGCTATAATGCACCCTGTTGGGGGTTCAGTGGTAGCCTATGAAGATGGAGTGTCAACTGCTACTTTGACAGAGACCAAGGAGATTCTTGAGGATAAATTGAACCTCTTCGGGTTGAGCGATGTAAAACCTGTCATCGTGGGCAGGGAATACATACTCATTGACCTGGCAGGAATTAATATTGATACGGCCATGGACCTTGCCGGCACGCCCGGTAAGTTCGAGATACGAGTACAGATAGGCAATAACGAGAGCATGCATGCTGTTTACGGAGAAGATATCCAGACCGTGGGATTCCACAGAATAGAGAATGGTGCGTGGGGCGTGCCTTTCACTCTTACGCAGCAAGGCGCTGATGCACTGAGGCAGGTCGCGATTGAGACCAACGCAGTCGGTGACCCGGACAATCACGATATTACTATGTACCTGGATAACAGGGTGATATACAGCGCCCCGCTTTCTAATTCACTGGCACAGAGCATGAGAGTAGTGCCTATTCAGGACCTTGTGGCGTCATTCGGCAGTGATACTGCTAGCAAGGACAATGCCAGGGAACTGGAATCCCATCTGAAAGCCGGAGCACTTCCCGTGAATGTTGAGGTTATAGGTTCAGGACAGGTGCCCGCGTCCCTGGGCACCCAGTTCAAGGAACTCACTGCAATAGCTGGCCTGCTGGCCATTATTACTGTATCGTTTATGGTCTTTTTAAGGTACCGCAGAAAGGAGATTATGCTGCCAATGATTGTGACTTCGCTCAGTGAAGTGGTGATGATATTGGGCTTTGCGTCGGCAGTGAAATGGCAGCTGGACCTGCCTGCAATTACAGGCATCATTGCGGTCATAGGTACCGGTATAGATCATCTTGTGGTTATCACTGACGAAGTGCTGTATGAAGGCAAACTGCCACCCACCAAGGTATACAATACCAGGATAAAACGCGCGTTCGGCATCATTTTCGCGGCGTCTTCCACCACCATCATTGCCATGATATGGCTGGTCTGGATGGGATTCGGCGCACTGAAAGGGTTTGC
>DAOWEE010000145.1 GCA_030638625.1 Methanosarcinales archaeon | reverse complement strand
TGGCAAGCTCACTGATTATCTCAATTGTTACCCTTTTTTCAATGATAACATCATCAGACATCCCATTGACCGTTCCACGGCTGAGAAAGACCCACTGACCACACTGCTGGATATTGGCAACATCCTTGCCTCCACAAATCCAGACCGAGTGGTGGTAAATCCACTTACACCCCTGGGATTCGGATTCCCTCCTCACGAAAGGCGTCGCTTTTACTACTCCTTTGATGCCATGCTGCAGGATTGGTCAGCCATGACATTGATTACTGGCGAACTGACCAGGAATGAAATACATAATTCAGTTCTTTCACACATAGCGGATGGAGTAATCTACCTGGATCGCCAGATGGTTGGACATAAGGTCATACGAAGGTTTGAGATAATGAAATTACGTGGGATGCCTAATATCCATAATAATTTTTCAACAACTTATGAATTTAAGATCGAAACTGATGGTATCCGGATTTTTCCAAAATTGGATTCAGAAACAGGAAATGTACTGATAAGCGAAAACAGACTTTCCACAAGTATAGACGGTCTTGACAGAATGATGCACGGAGGAATACCTGAGTATTCCTCTATGCTGGTGATAGGAGGGCCTGGTGTGGGCAAGACGTTGCTTGGGATACAATATATTGTTGCAGGTTTGAAACTCGGCGAACCTGGCATAATCGTGTTATTCGAAGAGAGGGAGGGAGAACTGATAAACGAAGCTGCCAGTCTTGGCCGGGACCTTAAGAGTTACATTGACCAGGGACTATTGCGAATAATCTATTCTAGTCCCCATAATATTTCCCCTGACGAACATAACCTGATTATTAGATCCTGTGTCAAGGAAATTAATGCAAAACGACTGCTCTTTGATGGTGTCTACAATCTGGAATCAGTAATACCAGATCCCGTTGAATTCAGGAACCATGTCAAGCTGCTCATCGATTTTTTAAAGGGCCAGGGCGTCACTACAATGCTGACCAACCAGGTGCCGGAACTGTTCGCACCTGAAAAGATGCCTGAACTTAACATATCATCCCTGGCAGACGGCATCATCATGCTGCATTTCCTGGACCATCAGAACCGGTATGAACGTGCCATGTCCATCCTGAAACTCAGGGGCAGCGACCATGATCGGGCTATGCGGAAATATATAATCGGGGATAATGGAATCGAGATAGTCCAGAAAAGATTCACTGCAGAATAAAGACCTATTCCGGTACGAATTTAGTACCGTAATAGATCATGCCCTTTTCACTTTCCTCGCCAAGTTTCCTGAACACTGAGCGCACCCTCATCCCAATCTCCATTTCCTCTTTCCCACATACAACCTGTCCGGTCAGGGATGGACCTTCATCCAGTTTTATGACCGCAAGGTTATAGGGCGCCTGCATTTCATAGCCCTTGGCAGCGGTGTGGATAACGGTATAAGTAACCACTTCACCCTTACCCTCAAACTTATGATTCTCGATTTTCCCATCCCTGCGGCAAGTAGGACACATCTGCCTTGGCGGGAAATAATGTTCTCCACAGGTGGTGCAGTGGGTGCCTATCAGATTATACCTGTTTGGTATCTTTCTCCAGAATCTCGCAACTGTCATTTTATATCACCTGTTCCTCGAAAGTATATGTACAACAGCAGTCCCGCCGGAACCGCCCACATTATGGGTCATGCCAACTTCGGCGCCGTTAATCTGGCGCTTGCCTGCAGTCCCACGCAATTGTTCGGTAATTTCCACAGCCTGCTTGATTCCTGTGGCGCCGACCGGATGTCCGCACGCTTTCAGGCCGCCTGATGTATTCACTGGTATCCGGCCTCCTATGGCAGTTTCCCCTGCTTCGGTAGCCCTGCCGCCATCACCCTTCTTGAAGAAACCAAGGTCTTCTATAGCACAAATTTCAGCTATGGTAAAGCAATCATGCACTTCTACCATGTCGATATCGTCCGGTGTCATCCCTGCCATTTTGTAAGCCCTCTGGCCTGCTACCACTGATGCGTCCAGCGTGGTAATATCTGCCCTGTCATGCAGGGAGATGGTGCCGCTGGCCTGTGTTGCAGCCTTCACATATACCGGTGTATCAGTATATTTATGTGCGATATCGGCCGCAACCACTACTACAGCAGACGACCCGTCCGATATAGGCGAGCAGTCGAACATGTGTAGTGGGTCAGCCACCATATTTGAGTTCAATACCGTATCAATTGTTATCTCATTCCTGAACTGGGCAATTGGGTTCATAGTGCCGTTATGATGATTCTTTACAGAGGCCGCTGCAAGTTGCTCAGACGTAGTGCCGTACTTATGCATATGAAGCCGGGCAATCATGGCATACAATCCCGGAAATGTGGCGCCCATTATGCCTTCCCATTCCCTGTCAGCCGCTGCCGCCAGTGCATCGGTTGCCGTATCCATGCCCACATCCGTCATCTTCTCGGCACCTGCTGCCACCACAACATTATCATGCCCGGAAGCTACGGAAAGTATGGCCTGGCGCAGTGCAAGACCACCTGAAGCACATGCTGCCTCTACCCTGGTTGCAGGCACATTCAAAGTGCTGGCAAGCCCGGCATAATCAGCGATGAGGCTGCCTATGTGTTCCTGTTCCACAAACCTGCCTCCGCTCATGTTACCTACATACAGGCTATCTATCTCTTCACCCTGGATGCCTGCATCTTCGATGGCAGACACGCCTGCCTCTACGAACAGGTCCCTGAAAGAATGGTTCCACAGTTCTCCGAACTTAGTACAGCCAATTCCAATAATTGCTACATCTCGCATTTTAATCACACCTTAATTTTGCCTTTATGTTTGGCATAGGTGGCATAATCCATGTAAATAGGATTCTGGAGCAGTTCTTCAACTTTAGGCCCTGCATCACGTATCTCTTCAATCTTATCGGTCACGGTGATGCTGAAAGCATCACTGCCGGCACCAGAGCCAAATGCTGTCATGAATATCCTGTCTCCTTCCACTGCCTGGTCAAGGATTGCTGCCAGCCCTATCATACATGAGCCGGAATATGTATTGCCCAGCCTGGGTACAACCAGTCCGGCCTTTATCTGCTCAGGAGTGAATCCGAGTTTCCTGGCCACATTTTGCGGGAATTTGCCATTAGGCTGGTGGAACACTGCATAATCATAATCCGAAGGTTTTGTGCCAATCTTATCCATCAGGCCGGTTGCCGCAGAGGTCACGTGCTTGAAATAACCCGGCTCTCCCGTGAACCTGCCTCCGTGCTCAGGATATGGCATACCTTCCCGTCTCCAGAAATCAGGTGTATCGGTTGTGAACGAAAAAGTATCCTCGATAACTGCTGTCAGGTCACTGCTGCCTATTATATAAGCCGCTCCTCCGGCTGCTGCAGTATATTCCAGCGCATCCCCGGGCGCACCCTGGGAAACGTCAGAACCAATGGCCAGTCCAATATCAATCATGCCTGCACCGACCAGTCCCATACAGGTCTGGATGGCTGCCGTGCCGGCCTTGCATGCAAACTCAAAATCAGCAGCAGTCAGGTTTGGTTCTGCTTCAACAGCTGCCGCCACAATAGTGCTTGTGGGTTTTACAGCATAAGGGTGACTTTCAGACCCGCAGTAAATGGCACCAAGCCTGGAAACATCAACATTGCCTCTGTTTATGGCATTGCGTGCAGCTTCCACTGCAATGGTAATTGCATCTTCGTCCAGGCCAGGGACTGACTTTTCATTTACCTTCAATCCGCCAATAATACTTTTTGCATCATCCCCCCAAACGGCTGCAATCTCTTCAAGTTTTATGCGGTATCTTGGGACATATGCCCCGTATGATACAATTCCTACTTTCATATGTTACACCTTGTTACATGGAATTTAATTACTAATATGCCTGCAATCATAATTATCAACAAACAAATCTGTTGTGGTCAACCCTGACGTTCCTGAAGTGCCTTTATCATTGGTTCCATTGGCATATTGGTTGACATTAAAGGAATGTTCTCTGCCTCTGCGATTTTCTTTGCTATCGGGTCCACATTAGTTCCATCCAGACCATGAAGTACAATTACCCTGGGTTTGAGGTTAGTGACCCGGATTGCTACCATAGGTGACCTGCCGGTAGAGATGCCAGTGAATATCAATGCTCGTTCCGTACTCCAGCCATAAAGTTTTTGGAACTCATGAAATGGCATTTCAAGTATGGCTTTCAAACTGTCAATGATAGTGTATCCGTATATCTGTTTTTCAGTTTCTAATCCCGGTCTGTGTATGAACTCGGCATCTATGATGCTTGAAAGCTCATCAAGGGACATGGGAGTCGTATACTCGTGAATATCATAAATGATATTTGGATCATAACTCACTGACACCATACTCTCATATGCATGTATCTTCTTACTGCCCCGCTGTTTGTCAATCTCAAGCAATGCCTTGACAATCTTGGTTACAATTACCGTGCCAGGAGACTTTCTCCTGCCGCTTTCATAATCGCTGATGACTGAAGGAGATACTTCCAGATAGGTGGAAAGATCAGACTGGGCAACGTCAAAATTTACACGCCATTTTTTCATAATCTCGCCAGGTTTGTCAGAAAGGGTGATTTCACCTGCCATTTTTTCTGCGAGACGGTTCTTGATGTCAGCCTCGTGCTTATCCCCTATCATTCTATGTCTAATTTGCCTGCACACAATATAAACCTAACGAATACTGCATCGTCAGTTGACGAAGGGGTCTTCAGGGGTCATAGCTATATAGTATTACAAGAAAATTCTCCCTCCGGCCGGATTAACTTGAGTACACAAAGTTATACTTTATGTACTATCAAATATCAAATATCAGAATCAACGAGGTATGTTTTGCTTATGACAGACGCAGAAATTAAAGCCGAACTACTGGCTGTGGGTGCTGTGGATATTGAACCGGCATTGCTGGGAAATATCACTGTTCCGACTGCAGGTCCGGGGGCGGGCAACACTGCTTTTTTCTTCAATTGGAACGGGCACAGGGTCAGGCTGTCCGTTGATGATGGGTCTCCACTAAGGGCTGTGGACGATAATGGCGATGTGGTGATACTAAAAGGCGGCAGTGAACTGGTGCGCGGACATCTGGAAGAGGAACTCATACACTGTCCGGAACAGGCATATATCACCATAAGTGAGCGGTGCGTATTCGACTGCAAATATTGCCCTGTACCAAAGCTGTCCGGTGATATTAAAAACCTGGACTCGATTGTAAACATGGTGGAAGAAGCCCACCGTGGAGGGAAATTGCAAGCCATCTCACTCACTTCGGGTGTAGCTGATACTCCCGAGAACGAAGTTGACCGGGCTGTTGAAGCGGTCAGGGCCCTCATGAAATATGATGTGCCTATCGGTGTATCGGTCTATCCCACTGTCGACTCTACGCGGTTGTTAAAGAAAGCTGGAGCAGTGGAGATAAAATATAATGTCGAGACCATGGACAGGGATATATTCGACCGGGTGTGTCCGGGCATGGACCATGACTTTATCCTGGAGTGTCTAACCGAGGCGGTCAGCTTATTTGGCAAAAACCGGGTATTTTCTAATTTTATTGTGGGCCTGGGTGAAACTGACGAGACCGTGGAGGCAGGGCTGGAAGAACTGGCGTCCATGGGCGTGGTGCCCATTGTCAGGGCCGGCGGTATGCATCCACTGCGCGAGGGTGAGATTGATGTTCAGCGTCCCACTGCTCCCAGATTGTTGAAACTGACTAAAATATTGCGCCGTGTACTGGATAAACACGGTCTGCGAGCCGATGTATCCCAGACCATGTGTTTGCCCTGTACTGGTTGTGACATAAATCCCCATATCGACATGTGAGAAGGGGTGATGATGTGAACGGTGTACATAATGCAACTGATGTAGATAATGCAACTGATGTAGATAATGTAACTGATGTAGATAAGGTAACTAATGTGACAGAAGTCCGGCTCAGGAAAGAACATATCAGGTTGATAAATGATGAACTGACCCTGCATGCCCCCAATGAGGCATGTGGTGTGTTCATTGGCAGGCAGGGCCGGGACAGCATTATAGTTGAAACTGTTTTGCCAATTAAGAATTCAAGACCGTCTGACAGGAGTTTTGAACTGGACCCAAAGGAACATTATGAAGCCTGGAACCGGGCAGATGATGAGGAAATGGAAATTGTAGGTGTGTACCATACCCATCCTCATTCAAAAGCAACCCCTTCAGCGTGGGATAAGGAAAGTATGGAAAATTACCAGACCTTGTGGGTCATTGCCGGTATTGATGGGATAAAAGGATATGTGTGGGATTGCTCTGTCAAACGTATTGAGATTGTTGAAATTAATTAGTTTATGAATATATTGATTTATGAATATCCCCAACATTGAGGGGGTAAATATTAGATATGTATTCATCGACAAAATCTTATTTATCTCATAAAAATCATTTAACCTAAAATGTCATACCAGGAATATCTTACTGCCAGGGAAACTGTAACCACCATTGGTCAACCCGTAATCACAGTTATTTTAATAATCTCACTGCTGCTTGGTGTGGTTTCCCTGTATCACTTAATAACGAGGGACTCACGGGCGTATTTGCTGTCAGCCCAGTTGAGGAAAGCAAGTACGGCACTGCTGGTAATAGGATTTATTATCATTGCATGGTTCCACCTTCGCATATACCAGACCATCGAACTGGTATATCCGCCAGAACTGGCGAATTATATGTCTGCTAACATGGGTGTCAGTGCAACTTCACTGAGATTTGCCGTACCCCTGTGGATTGAGACTGAGAAAATCTATTTCTGGACCCTGTGTTTATCCATATTTTTAGCGGTTACAAATTTCCGTTATGATTTTATAAAGACTCAAATGACAGCAATGTTCTCATCAAGCCTGAACATCATGTTGTCAGTCTTTATGGTGCTTAGTTACATGGCAAATCCATTCAAAGAACCCCTGCCTGGCCTGCATTCAGAGATAACAGGCTGGTACCAGGCTTCCGGAGTCGCCGACCCAAATGTGCTGTACGGAGTCCTGTACCAGTTGTATTTCCGTATCATCTATTTCTACAATTCAGAATACATGTGGACCCATCCACCCATGCTATTTATCGCCTATGCATCCCTGGTCGTCACCTTTGTGGGCTGCGTGTTCATGCTCTTCCGCCGCGAAAAGATATTTGACCGCATCTCATACAACCATGCCAAGGTAGGATACCTGCTGCTCACCGTGGGCATGCTAATCGGCTACCCTTGGGCCATATTGGCATGGGAGGGTAAAGAATGGTGGTGGGACCCGAAGATAAACGGCAGTATCATGATGTGGGTACTGTATAGTGCTTACCTGCACAGCCGGATATATTTAAAGCGGCGCAATATGTGGCGGGCTACAGCCATACTGGGCATCATCTGTTTCCTGTCGCTGGTGTTCACCTACCTGCTGACATATATCGCACCCGGTATTCATGCTATATCACAATGAGGAGGGAGTAAAAGATGACGCTGACACTGAAAATGGAACCCAAGACTTATGATTTTTATATGATGGCCCTCACATCAGCTGTTCTGGCGATAATCGGGTTGGTGTGCCTGTACGGTATTGGCTATTATACATACACCACCGAGACTACGCCCCAATGGACCGAAACTTCCATGTATGGGGATTATATCGACAGCATGAACCATTATATCTACCCGTTTGTAGTGTTGCTGCTGGTGGCACTGGGACTGTGCATACCCAAGCGGATAATGCCCCGTGAGTCACTCCTGGCATCTGGAATAGGTATACTGGCTGTTACTATTTTGATTGCGCTGGTGACCGATATTGGCACAAGCCTGGCATTCCTGCTGGCCGCATCCATAGTGATACAGGCGGCGGTCATGGTATTGACCATGCTGGGCCGGAGTGGACTGACCTATGAGCGGGAAGGCTATTTTGTGCAGACCGGGTCA
>DAOWEE010000283.1 GCA_030638625.1 Methanosarcinales archaeon | reverse complement strand
CAGGCCATTGATTCGGCATCAGAGGCGGCCAGCATGATACTGCGCATTGATGATATGATTGCTTCCAGTGGCAGTGATGGGCCGAAACAGGCACCTGGAATGAAGGACTACGCAGTATAGGTAAGGATGGTGGGGCATATGGAGTGCTCCATCAACGTTTTTTTCTTATTTTGTAAATACGATGTTTTTCACATCATGTGAAACAATGTGGCATTGGATACATTCTGGATAATCTTCATGTATTGCCTTTAGATGCGGCAATCCGTGACAGGATTCACAACTTGGCAAATATCCATGTTCAGGATGACAATAAATACATCCTAATTCTTGATGTTCAGTGCCACTTTCGTGTAACGTGGAATTGGTGACTATATGGCATACTGCACAGACACCATCCTGGGTGTCTGCCGGCAATTCCATGACCACAGGGTCATGTGCCTGATGACATTCCATGCAATCGTTACTGGTCATATCTTGAGTATGGGGGGTATGACAGGAATTGCATTCAGGAATCTCTTCATGGATTGAATGGCAATTCGTGCAAAGAAGAGTGCTGTGTTTCGTGCTACTTAATTCCAAAACAGTATTAATCCCTTCATGGCAGATGGCACAGTTCTCATTTGGAACATTTTCAGGATAATCAATTTCCTGTGGTGAATGGGCAGGATGGCAAGCCAGACAATTTTCGCATGTCAGGTGTGTACTGTGCGGACCATGACAGTTTATACATGCTTCGATATGTGTGTGTTTTGGATGACAGTAAACACACTTTAAATCTGCATGCCTGCCAGATTCCAGTGACATATAACCAGATGCTTCGATATGGCATTCCCCACATTCCTGACCCGAAATATTCAATTCCTGATACTCCCTTACTGAGGAAAATTGTGTGGACTCATCCAACTGGGAAAAAAATCCAAATCCAGTGATAACTAATAATATGAAAATTATCCCAAGCAGGATATTCAATCTCCTGGAAGAAATTTTATATTTATGGATTATTGTTAACCCAATAAAAAACAATAATATTGATATTAAGGCCCACTGTTTTATTTTTTGGTCAATTGGTTGGCCTACCGAATTTGTTGATTGGTCTATTGAGAATTCGACTTTGTTAACCGGGCCCCATTCATCATCGCGTTCCATGGAGTGAACATATACCGTATGGTTGCCCAATTCAAGTCCGGTGGTATTAATGTTAAATTCAGCCTCTTCAATTTGTTCATCGAATATTCCATCATTTGGTACTACCGATGTACCTGTTCCAGGTTGACCTTCAATGTCTATGAAATATTCTATATCCCTGACCTTCATGTTCCAACCGGCCATGGCAATGACATCCACTTCTACTTGTTGTCCTAGCATTACCACTGTTGACCCGGTTTCGATTGTAATTATATTAGGTGTCAGCGGTTCAAAAATGTTGATTACATGCAATCCTGGATAATCTGCCCCATGGCACCGGTTGCAATCTTCAGCCTGGCCGTGGGGTTCATCGCTTAAATCCACTGTAATATAGGTTGGTTTTTCCAGTTCAACATGACAATCTTCACACTGCCTTGGGTATAAGTAATCAGCAGGATGTCTACCAGGGTCCCTTCCATTACCATGACAGGCCCAGCAAGCCTTATTGACATCATAGGTCAGGCCACTGGTTGGTGCACCGGAATTGAGCTGACTGTGACCCCCCAGCTGGGTCTGGATG
This sequence comes from Methanosarcinales archaeon, assembly GCA_030638625.1. GTDB lineage: Archaea > Halobacteriota > Methanosarcinia > Methanosarcinales > Methanocomedenaceae > Methanocomedens_B. The sequence goes on along the minus strand of DAOWEE010000283.1, from coordinate 7,908 downwards.
GCATTGACTGATGATATACCAAAACCATTACTTACATCATGACAATAAACACAATCAGAACCACCATCCAGGCCTTCGTTCAATGGTGGCACATGGAATGTATCCGGGATTCCACCTATAGAAAATATATCATTGGTATGTAGTTGGCTTGTATTATGCCCTCCAAGTATCTCATCATCATCTATTGCCATAAGTCCTGAAATAACTTTGACATCAGAAACAATTACAGCATCGTAATTCGCCCCATGAAATACACTATCTATTAATGCAGAAAAGGTAACTACATCATTGATTTTATGTCCTTCATAAGATAGATCTTCTTCATATTCCAGATACTCTCCTTCTTTGTAGACCCCTTCCTTAACCAAGCTCCCTGCCTTGGTCAGTGTCAAGAATACACTTTTACCATTGATGTCCACTTCTGTAGCTGTCAATGTAAAGTTCCCATCAATTTCCAGACTCATATTACCACCTTCTTCGAGTGAAAGGTGTCTTGCAGAAAGGATTTCCTTATCCTGGGTATCTTCATCTGAATGGTCCAGTAATTTCTCTACATAGTATATCCGGTCCTCATCTTCATCCAGTACAAGATATTTCTTCGTGTCAATCACATGGTCATCCATATGGCAGGCCCAGCAGGCAGAATCATCATCCTCAGGATGAATCCGTTTCCAGAGACTTGCTTCGACCTCTACGAATTTTGTCTTCGAACTCCTGAAAACAGCAGTAACGTTTAGTTCAAATATATTGGTCTTTACCAACTTACTGTCTGAATCCATGATATCGGCTTCATAAGTATAGTCCTGACTATCATTTACTACAATGTCTTCGAGTAAAATGTCATCCTGGTACAATCGCAAGTGAGCTCCATCTCCATCGGCTGCGATATCATCAAATGTCAGGAAATAACGATTACCAAGATGCCATTTATCACCAACATTCAGCTTTTTTTCCCATTTTTCATCTGAAAATCTGGAAATATTATCTGTTGGGTCAGGTGCATTACCCCATTCTTCTGCATTGTCTTCATCCAGGTGGCAGTATATACAGCTCGTTGTATTTATCAAATCTGAGGTGGAGCCATAATGGGATACCAGTGAGATACCAGATGGAATAATATTATCTCGGTGATAAATAACGCTATTTAAGTGACAGGCAGGACAATCTACTGCCGTACTGACATTTTCGTCAATCTCATCCACAGATTTGAAATGTTCATAAACCATTGGTTCATTAAAGATGGACTGACCCACATTATGGCAGTCCATATCGCTACAGTTCCTGGGATTACCGTTGTGGACCGAGGCCGGGTGGCTCCGAGGTTGGCTGGCTTCTGAACCGTCCCCTTCGCCATGACATGCCCAGCAGCGCACGTTATTTTCATTGACTGTTACGCCCTCACCTCTATTCAGGTCAAAATGAATCGCTTCCGATTGGTTCATACCTGATACATCGATCCGGAACTTTTCACGTACTGATATTAATGTATCAAGATCATGGCAGCCCAGACAATCCTTCTCAGCACCAGGAGTCATTTTTATGTCATGGAATGTAAAAGACTCAAGAAAGTCGCTTTTGAAGAAGTGACAAGGATAACAGTTGCTGTTGTTAGTGATATTCAGGAAAGTGTGGTTAATTTTACTGGAACTGTTTGGGTTGGTGGGTTCACCCCAGGAGATATTTTCAAAATGGTCATAATGGCACCACATGCATTCGGTTGTGTTATTTGTTGTAGTTACTAAATTATTGGTGTCGAGATAGTGCGAAACAAAATTCTTTGCTGTATTACGAGAGACATTAGTGGTTGGAACCGGAATAGATAATGAATTGTTATGGCAGGATGTACAATTGGTCGATGTCGGAGTTTGAATGTCTTCACCAAGAGGCTGATGTTCAGGTATTTGTACTGGATTTTTCCGCAAATTATTACTGTTCAATGGTGTATCATCAAAGTGGCAGTATTCACATAAAGGTAGCTGTGAGGCCGTTTTTGAATGAACTGGATTTGTCAGCTGATCAGTATAATCAACATGGCATCCCCAGCAAACCCTGGAAATCCGGGAATAGTTACTGCTGTCAAAGTCTCCGGTAATGTTCTTATGGGAACTATTGAAAAATCCTGTTTTGCTAAGTATGGGACCATTCCAGTTCAAGGCAGCATAGGTTCCACCTTCTAAGTGGCAGTCTGTACAATTGTTTCCATGATTTATTTCTGCAGGTATGGGGTGACAAAACAGGCAATCGCTGATTTTGATTACCCCTCCATAACTATAGGGATGGCAGTCAAGGCATTGGTTCCCTTCATTCTCTACTAACAAATGATGTGTATCTGATAGGTTAGAACCATGACAAACTCTGCAGTCATCTTCTACTAATGCCTGGGAATTGTCAATATTAGCTGTTAACAATATCAGCAAGAAAGTCAGGAATATTAAAAAATTACTTCGCATCGATATTGATTCACCCCTATCATTGCCAAATCCCCTGTTCATTCAGATTCCCATTAAACATAAGTAACGACACGATACATTTTTTTTAAAAAATTGATAGGGATCTGGTATCAAATCCCTACATTATTCTCCAGAGAACCCTGACCCGAATTATTCTACAACCTTCCTCTCCACTATTAAGAATTGAGGTAATTCAGGTAGAATATTCAATGAAGCCTTATTGCTACTCGTACTTCCGTTCTTTACTACCCATAAACCATAATTGGCTGGTTCAACTGTCCCTGGGATAGTTACTTCTATTTCTGTTTGAGTTATGGAATCCGGTACTATGACCAAGTCATTATCCAGGACCACATTGGAAGTATAGGTAATCCCTTTATATGTATTTTCGAAGTTGCTACCATAGATTGTTATGGTCGTATCCTGACCGGCTGTTATTTCTCTTGAGTCAATCGAATCAATTTGCGGAACTATAATCCCATCAAATGGGGGCTCATTAGTAATAGCGGGTGATGCAGCGTAGATCATAGATGAAGAATCACTCAGGGAATAAACACTGTAATAATCAAACCATCCATGGCATCCCCAGCAGTCCCAATTTTCACCAATATGACCATATCCAAGCATACCTGTGGTATTATCATAGTCATATTGGATACGGTGTAGTGACTTGATACCATGACACTCTTCACATTTTCTGATGTCAAGCGCACCTCCAGGCCCTATGTGGCAAACAAGACAATTTTTGGAAAAATTGCCCAGACCATGGTGAGTCCGCCTGTTTGACTGAATTTCTGGATCCGCCGAAGAATTTGATTCATGGCAGGCTTCACAACCACCAACTTTTAATCCAGACGAATCATTTATGAAATTATAGCTGGTGTCGGGTGTTACCATGGATGTGTCATAGGTTGGTATTACGTGTCCATCACCAGGGTCATCAACTAAACTACCATGGCAGTGGCTGCAAATTAGATTCTCGGCAGCTTCTGTTTCATGGTGCGGAGAGCTTAGATGACAATGCAAACAATCCCTGGTAAAATTAAGCCCGTTTTTATCGAATTCATGGCAGTCAGTACATTTATATCCCTCATTCTGAGCTAATAAATGATGTCTGTCTACAAGACCAGAAGAATGGCATTCCCTGCATTCAGACTCATTAAAATCTGAAAATACTGTATCATATATCCCAATATTCTGATTAGCAGGTGGTGGCGGTATTAAAGCGATAGCTAAATTGACTAACAGCAAAAATACAACAGATGCTGTTAAATAAAGAAGTCCCTTTCTTATCATTCCTTTTCCTCCCTCAATGTTACTATTTCAAAACCGCAGCATTTTGCATTGGGAGAATCACTATTAGCTTGTAGTTTCATTTCCCGCTATATTTAGCGATATAATGGTAATCACATTCTGTTAATATTTTATAACTTCTAAACCCCTATTCCAGAAGATAAAACATAATCTTTCCCACCAACACCAATTGCAACGATCGCAATATTATATTTTATTTACAATTTTATGTATTAAAGGGTTTCGATATCGATTATTTATATTGTTTCTGATATATTGGCATTTTTAAAATAATTATACAATAAGCAATATGTTGGGAATAATAGGGCTTGAATAACCTGCCCTATTATTGTTTCCTGCGCAATAGCTGCATTACAACCAGCATGATGGAAAAACCTGACAATATACCGAAACCTGGGATGCCTGTATTTTTTTCATCTGGTGTTTGCTCAGTTACCGGCTCTTTCCTTTCCACTACGATTGTTGGCTCCACAATGATACCGTCTCCACCACTTTGAGTAGCAGATGCTTTAGTACCTGTCACTGCAAATTGAGAAAAACCTGGTGTTTTTGATTCGAAATATAGGTAACCTGAATCTTCATGTATCTGAGAGGTTTCAAGAGGATTCCATTTTCCGTCGCTGTAGCGGTTCAAAGTGATAGAGGATATTTCGATTTCATTTTCAGTTACCCAGGTTTTATTCACTATAAAACTAATCGTCGGGTTGGCTATGTTATTTGGATTTGCCCAGCCAAGATTTCCCACATAGATACCCATATTCTTGAATACTATATCTTGGGGAGCATGGTCTACCAATGAAGAAGTGCTTTTCAACATGTCAATTTTTGCTGCAATCCTTCCTGAACTTGTCAGACCCGTGAAGTTAATATATCTGATTATGTTGCCTTCCAGATCAAAACTGTAACTTGTTTTTGAATCTTTATTGACATATTCCCTTTCGGTTTTAGAGACCAATATATTTTTGAAGTCTTCGCCAGAGGTGCCTCCGCCACCCCCACCGCCGCCACCACCATTACTACTGTCATCGACAATTTGTTTTTTTGTTACTGTAATGTTTACCAGGTCGTTTGACTCATTGCCTGAAGTATCATTTGCATAGATGGTATAGTTCCAGATACCCAATGCAGAAGTATTGATCAACACAGTAAGTTCTTCATTATTTTCATAATTTGTGGGAGGTACCAAAACTTCAGTGCTGTTTCTCAGTACCCAGTAATTATTCGGATTTGTCTCGGTTACAGCCCAGGTAATGCTTCCCAAAGCATCCTGCTCGATTTGTATATCAGATGGGTTGTTTATTATTGGGGGGGTAGTATCTTGATCAGATATCCGAGTAAAGCCTACTAATGTCCAGTTATTATATCCGCTTTCACCGTCGTCATAAAATATTATTTTACTGTCAACTGTAATTTCTATGTTATCGACATAGAATCCTTCCCCTATCCCGGAGTCATCTGTTTCATAATAAAAACCAATGTAACATTGTTCTCCTGTAAAAGATGATAAATCATAACTCTTAGTAAACAAATCTGACTGAGTTCCATTAAAAATCATTTCCAATGTAATTAGCTCTATAATGTTTTCATCATATGAGATGAATGCTATGGCAAAATCTCCAGTTTCTTTTATATCATATCTGGTGGAAAAAGTAAGAGTTGCTGTGGTTTTATTCTGCAAATCCAGTTCCATATACATGTAATTCGCAAGATTGTCACCCTGGCCAGAATAGTAAAACCAATTAGTTTCGGCGGCAGCACTTGCACCTGTCATTAATATTACGCTTGCCCCAACTAACAAGCAAATAGTCAAAGCTATAAATTTATTTATTGATCTCATGATAATTCACTCCCAAATTTTATGAATTGAACAGAGCCCCATTGCTTAAGCTATCAGAAAGTCTCTTTGAAATCTTTTCAATATCAATCCTATAAGTAACTTTATATATGTTTTTTTGTAATGATGCTGTTGAACTAAAATCGGGAATCAAATTAATAATTTCATTCAACTGTCCATTCGAAACCTTTTTAGACTACCACCACACTATTTAGTGCCTTACAATTGTGAATTAATATGACTGACCAAATACTTGAAACTGCCACCTCAATCTTAAATGAAGGCCCCATCTGCGACCACTGCATGGGCCGGATGTTTGCCAAACTCTCCACAGGATTGTCTAACGACCAGCGTGGAGCGGCAGTGAAATTGGCACTTGCCATGGAAGCGGACCTAACACGCAGCGAAACCTCAGATAATTCCATGTTACAGTTGCTATCACATAGCAGCCTTCATGCCAGGAAAAGCCTGAAACTGGACAATACACTTGACAAATGCTGGGTGTGCAACGGCTTGTTCGAACAGCTTGATATCTGGGCTGAGAGGGTGGTCGATGCCCTTAACGGTTATGAGTTCGATACATTCCTTATCGGCACCCGCCCCTCGGGCCTGCTCATCGAGAACGAGGAGATACTCTGGGCTGCATCAGGCACCGGGTGGTCAGAACCCCTGAAAACCGAGATGAACCGCGAAGTCGGCAGGCGGGTGGAGGAGAAGCTTGGCAAAAAGGCAGACCTTAAAGTCCCACATATCACAGCACTGCTTGACATAAATAAGGGGGATGTGGAACTTGAGGTACGTTCACTATATATCTATGGCCGGTACCGCAAAATGGTACGCGGCATACCCCAGACCCGCTGGCCATGCCGTGAATGCCGCGGCAGGGGATGTGAGCACTGCAATTTCACAGGAGCCATGTACCCTGAATCAGTGGATGAACTTATCAAGCCCGAAGTGATGAAGGCCACTCAGTCTATAGATACTGTATTCCACGGTGCGGGCCGGGAAGATATTGATGCCTTGATGCTGGGGACCGGCCGACCATTTATTGTGGAAGCTGAGGAGCCACTGCGCCGCCGTATTGACCTTACCAGACTCCAGCACCGGATAAACCGTCATGCTGCAGGTAAAGTTGAAGTGGAAGGACTCAAATTTGTATCCCACCGCGCAGTAGAGGTCATCAAACAGACAAAAGCAGATAAAGTTTATAGATTAAGAGTGACATTTAAAGGTCAGGTATCAGAAGAAAAGCTTATATCAGCTATTGACGTACTTGCCCGAAATCCCATAAACCAGAGAACACCAACCAGGGTATCCCACCGCAGGGCTGACCTTGAACGGGTGCGCACGATACACAATATAGAACTGGAACAACTATCCCCCAACGGCCAAACCGCTACAATAGTGGTGGGTTGCCAGGGTGGACTGTATGTGAAAGAACTGGTATCCGGGGACGACGGCCGCACAGTACCCAGTCTTACCCAGAGTCTGGGTATTGAATCAAAAGTTACCGAACTGGACGTAATAAAAGTAGAAGGAACATTCATTTAATTTAATTGGAGGATATAACATTGTCAAAATCACACGGTGAGAGAAGGAAGACCAGGGATAAATTAAAGAAATCCGTGCGGGAAAGAGGGCTCAGTCCTGTATCACGTGCTATCCAGGAGTTTGAAGTTGGACAGTCTGTTCACATCAAACTGGACCCAAGTGTCCACAGAGGCATGTCCAATCCTAAATTCCATGGCAAGACTGGTAAGGTACTCGGTCAGAGAGGCCGGGCATATATTGTAGCTGTCAGTGATGGGAACGCCACAAAACAGGTCATCCTGTTTCCGCAGCATCTGCGCCCTCAAATCTGAGTACGCATACACAGGTATTAATGGTACTTTTTTATGATAGTTAAACAGATTTTTGACGAGGAAATGTTGACCCTTGCTGAAGCAAAGGAGATACTGGTAGGTATTAGGGAGAGCCGGAGCGAACAGGAAATGGAACTTGGATATGAACTCAGGCGTGCTATCAACCATGCAGAGCTGTCTTCCAAGACAGATGGAGTCACTTCCAGGAAACTGATTGAAGAACTGCTCAAACTGGAGAAAATGAAACCTGAAATTGCATTCCGCCTGGCTGACCTCATGCCTACATCCTTTGATGAGATTCGATCTATATATGCCAAGGAAAGGTTTACTCTATCTGATGATGAACTAACTGAGATTTTAGACACTGTCACTGCCGCCTATTAGATTCGTTGCTACAAGAATGTAAAAGTTTATATGCAATGTTATGCATAAATTTCAAATCTAGTTT
>DAOWEE010000357.1 GCA_030638625.1 Methanosarcinales archaeon | reverse complement strand
CCATTACCGAGAACGGATTCGGAAAGCGGACCCAGTTCAGTGAATACCGTAACATTAACAGGGGCGGCCAGGGTGTCATAACCATCATATCCAGTATCCGTAACGGTCTTGTGGTAGATGTGAAAGCAGTGAATGAATCCGATGAACTTATGGTGACCACTTCCGGAGGCATCATTATCCGGGTTCCGGTCTCAGATATCAGGATACAGGGACGCAATACCCAGGGCGTGAAGATTATGAACGTGCAGGGCCAGGATAAAGTGATGGGTGTGGCCCGGGTTGTACGTGAGGATAATGATATTGAGGATATTACCCTTGAAAATACTGGTATTGAAGATACTACAATTGAGAATGATAGTATTGAAGATGTTGATATTGAAAAAGATAATATATAATAAAAGCATGAATATATTTAAGAATTCTTGAAATTAGAGGGGATGATGCTGATATGCAAGAATTAGTCGCAATGCCGACTTTAGATGAAAACGTCGTACCGGGCCTGATGGAACCTGACGAGTTTGAGGAACCAGTGGAGATACTGGTCAAACTTGCACAGGATGGTGAAATTGACCCCTGGAACATTGATATTGTTGACGTTACTGATAAGTTTTTCAGGCACGTAGAAAAAATGGAGCGTATGGACCTGCGAATATCTGGCAGGACATTGCATTATGCTGCCATCCTGCTACGCATGAAATCCAATGCCCTGGTGGAAGAGCCAGTTGTTGAGGATGATTCATGGATTGATGATTTTGATTTCTTTGAAGTGGATGAGTATCCAATACCCAAACCGCCTGTGCGCCGCCACTCCCACAGATCGGTCACGCTAAATGAACTCATCATGGAACTGGAGAAAGCCGAAGTAGTAGAAAGGCGGCGTAGTGTGCGCAAAAGTACGAGAGATTCTATGGAATTGATTCGGCACACCACTGAACAGGTACTGGGTATAGCACACGAAGAGGATATCGAGGGCAGGGTAGATAATCTGCGGACTATGCTAACAGAGTTACTTTATGATAGAAATTACATTACACTCAGTGAAATTTTATCGGGTGACCGTTCTAATAAACTGATGACCTACATTTCGCTTTTATTCCTGGCAAACATGAAAGAAGTGTGGCTTGAACAGGAAGAGCTCTTTGGTGAATTATATATCCGGTACCCCGAAGTTTCGGGGGTATGTACATAGGGGACCGCGAAATAATCGAGGCCGCACTCTTTGCTGCCGGCGGCCCTGTAGAGTTGGCCGCATTAAAGGAACTGGTAGGTAAACGCAAGAAGGTTCCCGGTATTATAGAGTCCTTGATGGAGGAGTACCAGCAACGCCAGACCGGGCTTGATATAGTTGAACTGGAAGGCAAGTACGTGATGCAGGTTAAACCTGAATATGCTGACCTGGTCCGCAGCGTTGCACCCAAGGAACTGCCATCCCCCATACTCCGTACCCTTTCCATGATAGCGTACCACCAGCCTTTGCTCCAGAGTGATCTGGTTGAGAAACGCGGTAATGCTACATACGACCATGTAAGGGAACTGGAAGAGCGGGGGCTTATTAAACGCACTCCTGAAGGCAGGAGTATGATGCTTTCTACCACGCATGGATTTGCCGAATACTTCGGACTTGAGTCCAGTGAACCTGAATATGTTAAGAAGAAGATAATTGAGATGGTTTCCCATGATAGTCAGGTTGGCCTGGACAAATGGCTGGGTGTGAAAAGACCTATCGGCGTGACTAGGGGATATATGTCCCTGATGTTCCTGCTGGGTATCGAGGAATTTAAAGTAGTGGAACCTTACAATCCTACCCAAAGTGACATTGAACGAGTGAATACAATAAGTAAGCTGTTAATAGCAAAAGGTTATGGGGAAAAGGCTGCAGAGTATTTCAACGGTGAAATTATTGAGATACAGGCTGTCACTTTTGATGACCTGCTTAATACCATAGACCAATTGTCGAATCTGGGTAAAAAGGATAAAGTCAAAGCTGCAGTTGAAAGTATCAAGAAATTGAAAGAGCAATACTTGTCCCAGGCTATGAGTGTGTCTGCCAGGGTGAAACCAGCCACTGAAATGGTTTCCAGGCTCATTTCCGATATGAAACTCAATGTAT
>DAOWEE010000220.1 GCA_030638625.1 Methanosarcinales archaeon | reverse complement strand
ATTTGTGCTTCCTTTTCATCCACCAGGCCTAGAAATTCTTCCAGGCTTACCCGGTCTTTCAGTTTTTCGTATATCTCCATTACTTTGTCCATTGTTATCCCTGCGTGGAAATTGATGTAATTGCATTGATTTAATACTTTTCAATCGTTCAGATTGGGGCATTTTGATAGAAACTTATTTTATCCATCCCGTTATCTATGTGCTTCGGTGTTTACAACATGACCATTAAAGAAGGAGATTTCATAAAAATATCATATACAGGTAAACTGGAGGATGGCAAGGTCTTCGATACCACCAACGAAGAGGCTGCCAAGGTTCATAACCTGTACAATCCTAACGGAAGATACGGCGGCGATGTGATAATCATAGGTGTGAACCAAATTATCGCTGGTCTTGAAGAGGATATCAAACTGCATGATGCTGGTTATGAGGGGACGGTATCTATACCCCCAGAAAAGGCTTTTGGTGTGCGGGACCCCAAACTTGTGAAAGCGTTGCCTATGAAAAAGTTCGAGCAAAAACCACAGATGGGAATGCCTATCGAGGTAAACGGACAGACAGGTACAGTGGTTAAGGTACAAGAGCGATGGGCTAATGTAGATTTTAACATTCCTATGGCCGGGCAGACAATAACTTATGATTACAAGATAGAAGCCACTCTTGAAGATGTGAAAGAGATGGCTGTGGGCTTAAGTACCCTGTACACAGGTTTGGAAATGGATATTGACATTGAAGGCACAGTAGCAAAGGTCAACGTGCCTCTGGAATTTAATTATTCCCAACGCTGGATAACTTCCAAAGCCCAGATGGCATTGGACCTGTTGAAATACACAGACCTTACAGAGGTTCTATACGTAGAAACCTATAAGGAAGACCTGCTTAAGAAAACAGCAGACACAATGGAAGAACCAGAAGAATTGGAAGATAATATTGCCGAAGAGGCAACTGAATCAGTGGCAGTAGAGGTGTAACATCCTCTTTTGCTTTTATTAACCGATATGCTGAGGTAGCCAAGCGGACTACGGCGCCGGTCTTGAAAACCGGTGGTGCACAGCGCCACAGGAGTTCGAATCTCCTCCTCAGCGTTTTTCTTTTTTTTTAATTTGTCACAATTATATGAGTTTGGACATATAAGGTCCGTCCAGTTCAAAGCCAAGTTTACGGTAGTAAGGTCTCACACCCATACCACTAATAATGGAAAGTTTGCTAAACCCGGCCCCCTTTGCCAATTCTTCAGCCTCGTTAAGCAACTCTTCACCGTATCCCTTATGCTGCCACTGCTTTTCCCCTGCCTTTTGTCCCACACTGACCATTGACCCGTACACGTGTAGTTCCCTGACCAGTGCTGCCGATTCCAGTTCGGGCCGGTGTGGCGTGTTTGGATATCTCAATCTGAGAAAACCGATAAGAACATCCTGCTCAATATCTTCATAGGAAATGAAATGCTCATCCCCACCACATGCCCGGTAAGACTCCACCACCTGCCTGACATTCTCGGGCTCGATTCCCTTGAGGCCCTTGTGACCTGCCTCACGACACCGGATACATCGACACTTTCCCCCCTGCTTTACAAGCCGTTCCCCTGCCAGTTGCCTGAGGTTGCTCTTGGTTACGCCGCCTTCGATTTGCCATGCCGGAATATCCCGCTGTACCCGCTGTAGCCTTACCCAGGGTGGCAACAGGGCTTTTACCTTCGCTATCAGTTCCACCGCATCATCCAGTCCCAGGGTCTGGTATTCACCTGACTTCCACATGTCATGCAATCCAGTTCCCGGCGTTACCAGAGCCGGGTATATCTTCAGGTAATCAGGCATAAACTTCTCATTATTGAACAGTTTCTTGAACATCTCAAGGTCCATATCAATAGACGAACCCGGAAGTCCGGGCATCATGTGGAACCCGACCTTGAATCCCGAATCCCTTAATGCCCTGTTTGCCTCAATGGTATGGGACACTTCATGCCCCCTTTTCATCTTTTTCAGCACATCATCGTAGATGCTCTGCACACCGATCTCTACTTTTGTGCCACCGTAGTATAACATCCTGTCAACGTCTTCAGTACCTACCCAATCAGGCCGTGTCTCGAATGTCATGCCTACATTGCGAACAGTTGCGGTTTCGTTCTTTGTCTGGACATCCTCAAAATACCTGTATACACCTGTGTTGGAAGTATCATGAGTCTCGATGATATCTTGATTCGTTCCGAAATCGTTCATAGCCTCAATGCACCGCTTTACGAACCATTCCTGGTAACATATATTCCTGGCAGTAAAACTCCCACCCATGATAATGAGTTCTGCTTTATTTATGGGATGTCCTATCAACTTTAACTGTTCCAATCGGCCGGTAACCTGGCGATAAGGGTCATATTCATGCTGAATCGCCCTCATTGTTGCGGGTTCGTGTCCCATATAACTCTGGGGTGACTGGTAATCTGAATCCGGCCCGCCTGGGCACGGTATGCATGTTCCGTGAGGGCAGGGTGCGGGTGATGTCATGACTGCAATTACTGCGACACCGGAGATGGTTCTCACAGGTTTTCTCTGCAGTATTTCAATGACATTGTCATACTCACCAGGCAGTGCCTGTGACAGTATCTTTGAATTTCCAGGCAAATTGCTCAGGTGATATTTGGCACTGACAGTCTTTTTTTCCCTGTTCAGGTCAATTTCGTTCTTGATTTTACCCTGCAATATCTCATTGATGAGTTCCCGGCAGGCAAAATACTCCTCTTTCTGCATAGAATTTATGTGTAGGTCATCGTTACTTATAAGTACTTACCTATCGCTATTTAAGACAAAATGTTT
>DAOWEE010000024.1 GCA_030638625.1 Methanosarcinales archaeon | reverse complement strand
TTCAGGATTATCCATCAATCCAACTTTATGCGTATAATCTGCAAACAGGGCCAGTGCACCTAATCCGGCAGAACCGATGGCATATCCTTTGGTCACTGCCTTGGTGGTATTGCCCACACTGTCCAGGGCATCGGTGGTTTTCCGGGTTTCCTCGGGTAGCTTTGCCATTTCGGCAATGCCGCCCGCATTATCGGTAATCGGGCCGTATGAGTCCAGAGCAACGATAATGCCTGTGGTTGAAAGCATGGCTGCTGCTGCAATGGCTATGCTGTAGAGACCGATGAGTTCCTGTCCCGGAACAACGCCTCCCCCATCATAGAACGCTCCCAGAATACCAGTAGCTATCACGAGCACAGGCATGGCTGTACTCTCAAGACCTACAGACATACCTGTGATGATATTGGTTCCTGCACCGGTTTGTGAGGAATCTGCGATAGATTTCACAGGCCTGAATGAAACTGATGTGTAATACTCGGTAATAACTACCATCAGGACCATGATTGTGATGCCGATAAGGGCAGAGTAAAAGAACTTTATATCGCCCATCAGCATATCAGTCACGAAATAGAACAGCACAAGACTGATTACAGCCGCAGCGGCCACGCCTTTGTACAGCGCTTTCATGATCTTATGGTCGTCGCCTATCTTGACAAAGAATACTGCAATGATGGATGCTATGATAGCAGATGAACCAAGCATTAACGGGTATAGAATAGCATTGGGGAACAGGTCGATGACAAGTGCGCCAAGCAGCATGGCTGCCAGTGCGGTGACCACATAGGTTTCGAACAGGTCGGCACCCATGCCTGCACAATCTCCAACATTATCGCCTACGTTATCAGCAATAACACCAGCATTTCGTGGGTCGTCTTCGGGAATGCCTGCTTCAATTTTACCTACCAAATCAGCACCTACATCTGCTGCTTTGGTAAATATGCCGCCGCCAACCCTGGCGAACAGGCTGATGAGACTGGCCCCGAACCCGAATCCGATGACCATGTCAACACTCTCGGGTTTTCCACCAAACAGGATAAATAAGCTGCTGGTACCCAGCAGTGCCAGGCCAACTACAGCCATACCTGTGACTGCGCCGCCTTTAAAGGCCACGTCCATGGCTTCTTTGAGGCTCTCTTTGGCTTTGTTGGCTGTCCTCACATTGGCCCTGACCGAGACATTCATACCGATATATCCGGCAAGTGCCGAACTTACAGCTCCTGCCAGGAATCCGACTGTGGTCTTCACGTTAAACCCGTTTTCGTTTGGTAGTGCTATGAACATTACCACTGCCAGTATCACTGCTACAATAGCAATGGTCTTGTACTGGCGGTTCAGGTATGCCATTGCACCTTCCTGAATGGCGCCTGCTATTTCTTGCATTTCTGGTGTGCCAGGGTCGCTTTTGAGTACACTCTTAGCGAATATCCAGGCAAATGCCAGACTTAACAATCCTGCCAATGGGGCAAGATATAATAATGTAGATGGATCCATTTTATTCCTCCTTTTTCATAAATATTATTAGATATGTCAATCTCTTGATTCTGGTTAATTCAAATTATTAAAATTTTTAGCAAAGGCTAAATCCGGCTTTTTAAAGGCTGACATATATTAAAAGATTAACGGATTCTCATCATGTTCTGGTATATTATTATCCGCCACAGTATCCATAGAGCAGTGATACGATGTCACCGTCTTTTAAGCAGTGTTCAAGCAGGCTCGATGGCGCCTGGCCGTTGACAGTTTTGCAATACAGCCGTTAAGATTACTGCTGCTATTCAGTGTCCTGAATCTATCTGGATAAAGTCCTTTTGAACTACAGGCTTTGTCGATCAGGTCATCCACTGATTCGAGAAAATCAAGGAGAGTGGTGCCGTCGGGCACATCCAGTATCTTTTCATTACCTATCAGCTTTTTTTGACTCAAGTCAAACTCGATGGTGATTTCCATTATGTACTCTCTATTTTTTCCGTGATTTTACAGAATTGTACATTTTGATAATTTATCAGGTTAATGTTTTCATTTTGTAAATCAAAATTGGGTTAAAACAATATGTTCATCTTTTAAATGGTCAAGTCTGCATTGGTTAAGTTTTACCACCCATATCAAAAAAAAAATTAATCAATAAAAATTCCTTGCCTTGGAAACAGTAGAATGGCCGTGTCCGGAATTGACTCTTCCGGACACATTTTCTGTTATATTGTATTTGCAAGCTTGAAAAAAGTCCGGAATTAGGCAAAAATCATGAATGAGAATAAAAATAAAATGTGATGGAGATTATCCGTATCGTTTTATATAGTAACATTCCCTATTTTATAGCCATGTTCCAAAGATTGGGTAGATATCTTAAAATCCTGTCAGTCTTTATCAGGTACAATCTGTTTTCACTGTTCTACACAGATATCAAACGGGATTATATTTCTGATAAGAAATGTTCCTGCCAGATAGACCAGAAATACCGTAATAATGCCATTAAACTCAGGAAGGCATTCGAAGAACTGGGACCCACTTTTATAAAACTGGGTCAGACCCTTAGCAACAGGCCCGACCTGCTGCCAAAAGCATATATCATGGAACTGGACAGGTTGCATGATGATGTTGAAACTTTGCCGTTTGACAGCATGAGACGATCCTTTGAAAGAGATTGCATCTGCGATACAGTGCCTGAAGAGCATAGTTCGTTTTGCTACCATTGCAATGATATCCTGGAACTGTATGATGAGTTTGATACAAAACCTATAGCAAGCGCTTCCATTGGCCAGGTATATAGGGCAGTGCTGAATGGTCGGGAAGTGGCTGTGAAGATTTCAAGGCCTGATGTGATTGATGTCATTAATCTTGACCTTATGATCCTGAAGGACCTGAAAAGGCTGTTTCTGGGCATTCTCGGTTTCAAGAAGGATTTTGATGTCGATGGGTTCCTGGACGATTTCA
>DAOWEE010000318.1 GCA_030638625.1 Methanosarcinales archaeon | reverse complement strand
TTGAAACGGCTGGATGAAATACAGCTTGCAAAATATGAATTCGAGAATCCGGATAAGTCGGGTCAGGTAAAAAAGAATCCGAAATAATCAATCGTTCAATGGTCTGGGCTGTTTATCTTCTGGCAGGACTGGAAGGTTCATAGTATTTACCAGCAGGGGGGATTCTATCTCCTTAGCCCTTTCAATCAAAAGGGATTTGCCAATTTCAGTCAGCCCGAACACGGGAATGGCAGTGCCTACCTGAATGAGTGGTTTTACCAGTTCCCTTACATTCCCTGACGCGCAGCCGGTAACCACGTCTGCCAATGCTAACAGTTCCCGGGCGTCCTTTTGACATATTCCAGTCAGGTGGGCTGCCATCAATATGGCTTTGGCCCCTTCCTTTGCAGCCGACCCGGCTTCCATTGTGCGCACCCGGGAGGCAGATGCAACGTCCACCACAGAAACTGCAATTCTTTTGTGACCCTGTTCTACAGCTAAACTGAATCCGGCAACCTGGTCTATCCTGGCGGTGGCCGGGTCCAGTATTGAACCGCCCATCTGGTGTATGGAATCTATCACTTCTGCAATGGGTTCGGTTTCGACCAGGCCCGATATCTGGGCGCTCATACCCTGCACCAGGTCGGGATTTGACGTAACCACTGTCCCGGCCCCGTCACATACCGTAACTGTGGAATCGATAAGACCACGACGAAGGGCAGTCATCAGTATCTCTGATATGCCAAAACTGGCGAATACACCCAGGTCAAGCCGGCGCCGTGGCGTGAACATGCCGAATTCCTTGATTCGCTGTTCCATGTTCTGCCTGGCTGAATCGGTGGTGATGTCTTCTACTCCGGCAACTTTGTTCCAGAGGGGACACCACTTAACCTTCGGCTCACCTACTTCTACCACTTTACCGTCCTTGACCACCACTCTTGTCTTACCCAGTATCTCCATGATATGCGGCATGCTATTCCTCCTTGATGTAGCCTAAAAATTCCACCAGGTCGCCGGCTTTTTGAGGTGAGATGTCACGCCGTATCTTATCCAGCAGTATGTCCAGGTATTCATCCACAAGACAGGTCAGGCACTCTTCTCCCTGGAAGATAAGGTCTATGAGATATGAAAGTTCAGGACCTGACAACCTGTCAAGTCTTTGATGGAACTCACTGGCTGAACTGCTGAAGTGCTTGCTGATGGGGGACAATAATGAGCGATACCTGGGTTTGGAGATATCCGTGTCCAGTTCTGGCACCATCTTTTTCAGAAGCTCCAGGTCTTTGGACGACAGGGTTCGTGCCATAGTATTACTCTTTTGGAGTAGAGCAGATATAATTGATTCGGTTAGGGTAAAATAGTAATATGAATCATAGTCTGGCAGGAGTCATAATGAACACTTATTCAAAGAAGGTTGCTGTGGAACAGTTCGGCAGGCGTTCGAATGCCTATGCAGCCTGCGGTACGCTGATGGACCAGACCGACCTGGATACAGTGGTGGGACTGCTGGACCTTAAGGGGAATGAAACTGTGCTGGACGTGGCTACAGGTACTGGGTATCTTGCCATGGCACTGGCACCGCATGTGAAGAGGGTCATCGGCATTGATATCACACCCGGGATGCTGGAGCTGGCAGTGCAGGCCGAAGGGGAGAGGGACCTGGATAATATCGACAACATGGTGGGGGATGTTGAACACCTGCCTTTTTGTGATTCTGGGTTCGATGTGGTGTCGGCCAGGTTCTCGTTCCACCATTTTCCCAGCCCCATGGTGTCATTGTCAGAGATGGCCAGGGTATTGAAACCCGGGGGCAGGCTGGTCATTGAGGATATGGTGGCTTCGGAAGATTTAGCTAAGAGCGAGTACCAGAACATTATGGAGAATTTGAGGGACCCGTCGCACATTAAGCATTACAGGGCATCGGAACTGGAGCGGATGCTGAGGGGGGCCGGGCTTGAGGTGGGGAACAGGGGCGGGGAGGGTTCTGTTTTTGACCTTGAACACTGGCTTGAGATGGCTGAGCCGCCTGAGCGGGATGCCGAGAGGATAAGGGAGATGATGAGGGCTTCGATGGATGGGGACCTGTCCGGGTTGAATGTGAGGGCTGAGGATGGGCGGGTGGTGTTTACGTATGCTACGGCGATAGTGGTTGGAATTAAACACCAATCAGATTGAACTTTTAGGTATATATGTGACTTTATTCATGAATCAAGTAAACCAAACAGCAACACTGGGGGGAGGCTGCTTCTGGTGTCTGGAAGCCATCTTCGATAACCTGAAAGGTATTGAGTCCGTAGTATCTGGTTACTCAGGCGGCAGTGTGCCCGACCCTTCCTATCACGAGGTCTGCACAGGGAACACTGGCCACGCAGAAGTCAT
>DAOWEE010000149.1 GCA_030638625.1 Methanosarcinales archaeon | reverse complement strand
GCCGAGACCCAGGGACCAGAGGCCCTGGCTAAATATTTTGACCGCCTGGAGCATGAGGCTAATTCAAAGTCAGGCAGTAAGGCATCCCGCAGGCTGGTGGATGACGTGAGCATGCGCCATGCCATGTATGCCTTAAAGGAGCTTGATGCGGTCCATCCAAAACTGGAAGCTGTACAGGAGATTGTATCAGCACAATTGAACGAGAACCCTGATTCCAGGGTAATAATATTCACCAATTACAGGGATATGTCTGAACTGGTGACACAGAGCCTGGAAGAGGTGGACGGCGTCAGGCCAGTAAGGTTTGTGGGGCAGGCCAGCAAGTACAAGGATACGGGCCTGACCCAGAAACAGCAGGTTGAAATCCTGAATCAGTTCAAGTCCGGGGAGTACAATACCCTTGTAGCTACTTCAGTGGCAGAAGAAGGGCTCGATATTCCTGCCACTGACCTGGTGCTGTTCTATGAACCTGTCCCCTCAGAGATTCGCAGCATCCAGCGGAAAGGGCGCACCGGACGCAGACATGCCGGTAAGGTAATAGTGCTGGTGGCCAAGGGTACCAAGGACGAGGCATATTACTGGAGCAGTCGCCGCAAGGAACAGAATATGAACACTAAGATGCGCCAGCTTAGCAACAACGTATCTGATGCTGGCAGCCATATTCCTGATGGGGTAAGTATAAGAGGTACATCTGGGGGGGTTGCGAGAGTTGGTATGCCAGATTCGCCTGGTGGGGATGGGGAAGTTGGAAATATTGACATAGCTGGGATGGATGATAAACCCGCAGTCACCTCAACAGGACAGAAACAGATATTCGATTATGATAATGAAAAGCCCCTGGTATATGTGGACCAGCGCGAGATTCGCTCAGGTGTGGCACGGGCCCTGGATAGTGGTGGGGTTGATATCATTCTTTCCACACTTGAAGTGGGCGACTACATTGTCAGCAACCGGGTGGCCATTGAGCGCAAGACTGATATGGACTTTTTGGATTCTATTATTGATAAGGAGCGGAACATCTTCAGGCAGCTTTCAGACCTGGCCCGGACGTATGAGAGGCCTGTGCTGATAATTGAGGGTGAGAATCTCTATACTGGCAGGCAGTTGCATCCCAATGCTATCAGGGGTGTGCTGGCCTCCATTGTTACCGATTTCGGGGTTCCCATCCTCAATACCAGGGATGAAGCAGAAACGGCAGAAATGATTGGTGTCATTGCCAGGCGTGAGCAGGAAGATAAAAAACGCACACCAAGCCTTCACGGTAAAAAGACAGCTATGACTTTGAAGGAACAGCAGGAGTATATTATCTCGGCTATTTCCAATATCGGACCTGCTGCTGCTGGCAAACTGCTGCGCCATTTCAAAAGTGTGGAAGCAGTGATGAGGGCTGATATTGATGAGCTGATGGAGGTCGAGTCGATAGGCAAAAAGACTGCGCAGCGTATCAGGGAAGTAGTAGGTGGCGAGTATAAAGGGTGATGTGGGAAATCTGAAGAATTTTACCTATTTTTCCTACTTTATTTTTTTAAGATTTTTCAGTGCCTTTGTGCCTGATTCAATGGCTTCCATCTGCTGTTTTATCCTGCCCAGGTCAGTTTCACGCTGCAGGTCCAGACAGAGCTGTACTACTTTGTTTATGATGGTGTTACTGATAAATTCGTGGGTTTCAAGTGGTATATTACTGGATGCTGATGATGCTGATATTTGAGAAGGT
Organism: Methanosarcinales archaeon; assembly: GCA_030638625.1. Classification (GTDB taxonomy): domain Archaea; phylum Halobacteriota; class Methanosarcinia; order Methanosarcinales; family Methanocomedenaceae; genus Methanocomedens_B. The sequence goes on along the minus strand of DAOWEE010000149.1, from coordinate 4,044 downwards.
GTAGGGGAAATTGGGGGTTGTGACATTGGAGGTGTTGGGGGATGGGCTGAAGGTGATGACACTGATTGTGATGGGGGAGTTGCTCCTGGTGCATTGGTTGAGTCTGGTTGTTGTGTTGTTGAAGGATGGGAGTGATTGGGCGGGGTACTATTCTTGTTTGTCGTGCCTTTATATGATGCTTCTACATTGTCTTTGTTGACTATGCCAGTTTTATTAGAGCTATTTGAGCTGTTAGAATCACAAATAGGACAAACTACATTACCATGATAACGGAATAATGGTGCGCCGCATTCACAATGTTGGGCCAGCATGGTTCCTCCAAGCTCTAAGTATTTTCCTATTTTCTCCAGTTTTGTATCTTCGTTATTCTTTACCAATTGTATCACCGAAAATCTTTCATACAATATAAGTAATATAAACACTTAAATGAACCGCTGCTTTTTAAAGTAAGTTAAAATTATGGAATTATAACAATAATAATATAAATTATTAAATTTACATGTACCTGTTATATATCTGTTTTAATTTTAAATGCAAGGATGTGTTCCAAAATGATGAGAAAGCCGTTAGAACCAGCTGAAGTGATAAGACAATGTATAGAAGTTGTAGACCGTATTGTTAATGATGATTCAGTTCCAAGGAATATCAGACGCTCTGCTGATGAGATAAAAGGTATTCTTTCAAAAAATGAAGATTCAACTGCGATCAGAGCTGCTAAAAGTATAAGAATTCTTGATGATATAAGTACAGACCAAAATCTGCCTTTACATACCAGAACAGTAATATGGAATCTGGCAGGACAACTTGAAACCGTTCCAGTAGATGAGTGAAGAATAGATTATACCCCCAACCCTATGATTTCGTGTGGAGATTTATCAGGTTATCAATTTATTGTTTCGTAAATCTCCTGTTTACTTTTCATTTTTACTTTCGAATTCGCTTGTCGTATTAGTTATATCTCACTAAAGTTGCATTCCAGTCGTAATTAAGTTACAACTGTAGTTACATTTCAGTTGTAATTGCCTTCCAACTACAGTTACGATCCAATTATAGTTACGTTCCAGTTGTAATTACATTCCATCTGTGATTATATTTCAATTGTAGTTATATTTCAATTGTAGTTATGTTTCAATAGTAGTTATGTTTCAACTGTAGCTACATTATTACTTTAACTACATCTCATTGTAGTTGTGTTTCAACAATGTGTGATTTTATATTATATTTTACATTATATCATATTTTATATTAATATGATTTTTATTTAAATTCATTACAATTATATGTAATTATATACAAACAGACATCGTTATTAAAAACAAATAGGAAATTATATATACAAATTAAACGAACTAAACATCGATACTATTTTATTTTTATATTTTTTAATAATCATTTTCTATTTTATTTATATCTCCAGATGAAATCATACGGTTCCCCTTCTTTATATACTTTCCAGACGAAACAAAGGGGGCAATCCCTAAAAAACCATCAATATAATAAAATGAAAAATATTGAATAATTATCATGACTGATAAAACAGTATCTTGTTACCTAAACCTTGTATTTTTTAATTCATTCTTTTAGATTCCACATGAAATGGAGGGGTGTTAACCAGAACCTATAAAAAGGTATACTTCCTATGCATCAAGTGGAGACTACAAGCATCCGGTTTGTAGTACAGTGGTGGTCATAAATTAATTACTCCATTTATTATTGTTAAATATTTATGGTGGATTGCAAGTGATAGAGTTAAAAACTGAGACAAATTTACATGAAAAAAAATCTTTAAGCGGGCTCTTTGAGGATTATCTAAGTAATGTTGTTATTTTTGATAACAAAGAGGTGTTAAGACCTACTTACACTCCTAATCATTTGCCACATAGAGATGAACAGATCCAGTCTGTAGCCAGCATACTTGTGGCTGCACTCCGTGGAGATACACCATCAAATATTCTTATTTATGGAAAGACAGGTACAGGCAAAACCGCAGTCGTCAAGTATGTAGGTAACGAACTTGAAAAGACTGGCGAATCACATGAAATGCCCTGCTTTGTAATATATATGAACTGTGAAGTCGTGGATACCCAATACCGTTTACTGGCCACACTGGCACGGCATCTTGGCAAAGAAGTACCTATGACAGGTTGGCCCACTGATCAGGTGTATGAGGAATTCAAGAAATCTGTAGATGAACAAAAACGTGTAGTTATTGTAGTAATGGATGAAATTGATAAACTTGTCAGGAAAGGAGATGACGTACTCTACAACCTATCCAGGATCAATGCTGAACTCAAGCACGCAAGAGTTAGCCTTATCGGTATATCCAATGACCTGAAATTCACAGAATTCCTGGACCCCAGGGTTAAGAGTTCACTTGGTGAAGAAGAAATCATATTCCCACCATACGATGCCAACCAGATACACGACATTCTTGAACAGAGAGCAAAAATAGCATTTAAGCAAAATGCACTTGATGAAACCGTGACTCGCCTGTGCGCTGCTTTTGCAGCCCAGGAACACGGTGATGCCAGACGTGCTTTGGACCTGCTCAGGGTTTCAGGTGAAATTGCTGAGCGGTCCAAATCTTCTGTTGTAGAAGAAAAGCACGTGAGATTAGCCCAGGATAAGATAGAAGTCGACAGGATAGTGGAAGTGGTCCGTACGCTGCCCACTCAATCCAAACTGGTGCTGCTGAGCGTCCTGAAGATAAAGGAGCGCCAGGAAAACCCAGGTGAAAACATTTCCACAGGCGAAGTGTATATTGCCTACAAACAGATGTGTAATGACATTGGTGCCGATATCCTGACCCAGCGCAGGATAACTGACCTCATTTCTGAACTGGATATGCTTGGCATCGTGAATGCCATGGTAGTAAGCAAGGGCAGGTACGGGCGTACTAAAGCCATATCATTGAGTGTTCCTGAGGATAACACCAAGAGCGTGCTCATGGAAGATTACAGGTTAAAACCCCTGGAAAATTTCATCCCGGTCATGCCGAGTGTCTCCCAGTCCAAGCTGTTTTAAACAGGAATTTCTAATGGACTGCCAGTGAAAGATAACCAACCCAGGGGATGTGCCATCGCGCCACCCCTATAACCCACTCTTCCTTAATGGGCTGTAGCCTGCTCGTGGAAGCTACCTGGTCAATATCACGGTTATTGTCCCCTTTAGTAATGTATCCGGCATGAGGAGCCCGAGGTCCGTTGTTCCACATGGGCTCACCTTCATCCACCCAGTACATGGCTCGATGGATGATAGGGGTATCAGCGGTACTGCCAAATTTGCGGTATAGAATAACGTCTCCGTATTTATCGAAAGATTCGTAACCGGATGAACTCCCTTGTGAGTATGTGATAATGTCAGTCCTGTCAATATCCTGTATCAATACCACATCACCAATACCGATGTTAGGCAGCATGCTACCCGATTCCACGGCCACGGCCGGCCTGGGAGTACCCAGGGTAATCTGGGATACCACCATAATCAGGATTATCATACCTGCAACGAACAACAGGTCCCTTGTCAGTCCTATCCAGAAATTATCACTGGTCCTGAACTGATGGACAAGGTCCAGTATCTTGTCCTTACCTGTTGGTTGGTCTTTGGAATTCATATGGGCGAATATTTATAGCGTCTGAGGTGATAATGGTTTGTGCGAATTTTATGAACAGATAGTGAATATAAGAATGAATATAACGAGACAGATTTTACTAATATGACAGACCATAATTCAGCTATAATAGAACAGTTTGCGCAGGCAGGTTACCAGATTGATCCCAATGCCCTGTCCCTATTACTGGAAAACAATTCGAGTCCGGACTTTATCGACACCATTATGGAATCACTGGACGAATCAGTGCTTGTGGTGAGCCCTGAACATATACGCTCAGGTTTATCCAACATCGAAGTTTCTGAGTCTGTAATTACTTCTCCTACCGCTTCTCCCACCAGTTCTCCTACCATATCTCCCGCCACCCATTCTTCTTCCACCATACCCGAATTTCCGTCACCCTCAACTTCATTATCGGCAACACCAGATGTGTC
>DAOWEE010000196.1 GCA_030638625.1 Methanosarcinales archaeon | reverse complement strand
TATACCTGGGTGTGGATGTGGTGGATGATACCCTGGCTGTTGTCAGGGCATTTGGTGACATCTACTTGATGCCGGGAGGCGAATACAGGCTCAAAGACCTGTTTGAACTGCCATGCGGGTGCAATGTATGCAGTAATACCAGTGCAGCAGAATTGAAAGAAATGGATGCGCTCCAGCGTGGTGAACTGATTGCACAGCATAACAAAACCAGGCTTGATGAAGAGAAACGTATTGTAGTCCAGCACATCAGGGACGGACACCTGCGGGAATATGTGGAAGGGAAATGCCGCAGCGACCCCTGGCTCACTGCACTACTGCGCCGTACTGACCAGGAATATTCATACCTGGAGCAGCGCACACATACCTACCGCCGCAGTACCATGTACACTAATTCTGCCGAATCCCTGGACCGTGTGGAGGTTAAACGGTTTGCCAGTCGGGTTCAGGAACGCTTCCAGTCGCACGATAGAAACATTCTGCTGCTTCTGCCCTGTTCGGCCCGCAAGCCATATTCCATATCAAACAGCCACCAGTATTTCCAACGTGCTATGGGCAAGCATAGGCGGGCATTGAACGAGGTAATCATCACTTCGCCCCTTGGTATTGTACCCCGGGAACTGGAACTGGTATATCCAGCCGCCCATTACGACACACCCGTGACCGGACGATGGGACCTTGAAGAGCATTCATGGGTTGGCGGATGCCTGCTCGACTACCTGAGAACCAATCGATATTCCCATATAATCGCCCATGTGGATGGGGCTTACCAGGACATCTGTGAGTCTGCTGCCAGTGAACTGGGACTTGATATCATCTATACAGCAGAGGGGAATAGCAGCCTTACATCAAGCCAGTCGCTGAGGACATTAGGTGACACTGTCAGGGCAGTGGTGGATGAGGGTGGGTATCACCTGCGCAAACAGCGGGATATTACCATGACCATGCTGCGCTCAATTACAGATTACCAGTTTGGAAGAGGCGCGGGAGAATTGCTGGTGCCCGACCATGCCACAATTAAGGCGCCCTTCCCAAAACACCAGGTATATGACGGACGCACCCAGCTTGCCACGCTGAATCCCAGCACAGGCACCCTCACCCCAACTCTTGAAGGGGGGCGAAGGCTCATGGAACTGGGCACCTACCAGGTCCTTATAGATGACTTCGTGCCTGGCGGCAACCTCCTTGCTCCGGGTGTGGTGGATGCAGACCCTGTTATCCGGCCTTCTGACCAGGTCCTTGTTGTGGGCAAGCGGGCAGTAGGTGTGGGCAGGGCAATGATGGGGGGTGATGAGATGGTACACTCCAGCAGGGGCGTGGCCGTTGATTTGAGGCAGGTAAAGGAGATATAAATGCGAATATCGTGTTCATCGCTGTTCCTGTGGGACTATGGTATTGAGGATATTATCGAAATACTGGTTGAGGCCGGGATTGAGAATGTTGAGTTTTGGGCAGAGACGCCGGAATTCTGGCGAAAGCGCCATGAAGCAGGGGCAGTGAAATATCTCAGGGATGCAATATCTGTTCTAACCGAGCGTTGTACTGTCCATGCGCCCATACTTGATTTGAATGCATCGTCATATAATGAGCATGTATGTGAGGCCACCATTAAGGAGGGGCAGTGGGCCATAGACCTTACCCGGAAGTTGGATGCATCTGTTCTGACTATACATCCGGGCAGCAGGACAGTACACAGGCCGCCCACCCCTGAGGATTGGGACCGTTTTTACCACTATCTTACGGTCATCACCAGATATGCAAATGATGCCGGAGTCACCCTGGCGCTGGAGAATCTTACACCCAGGGTGCAGAGTATGTGCCATATCCCTTCACAGATGGCAGAGGTGCTGGAAAAGTATCCTGACCTGATGATGACACTGGATATACCCCATGCTCTGCAGGTGGATATTGACAATGCACTGGAGTTCATATCTGAACTGGGCGAGAGGATTGTTAACGTCCATATAGGTGATGTGCATAACGGCACTCCACATTTTCCAGGGCACATTGCCAGAAATCCTGAGACTGCAACCGTTCTTGGCAAATTGAATCGTAGTGGGTATGACGGTGACCTGACCATTGAGATAGACGATAAACTGCTTACCGGGCATCAATCAAGGTCAGACAAGGTGTCATTGCTCGTTAATGAGAAGAAGTATCTTATGCAGGTATTGTCACATTAATTGGGTAATATTCGCCAGGTCAGAGCGAATAATATATAATTGTGGATTTGTGTAAAATTCTTTTCATATCATTCCAAATATAATATTACTGAATAGATACATTTATTTTATATTATTTTAATGATATACTGGTGGAGTTGTACTATGAAAAATCAATCAGTAAGTGTATTTGATGGCAGCGATGAAGAATTTGCTGAAACTCTAACGGGATTGGGATTAAAGCGAAACGTAGCTAAGGCCCTTACTTATCTAAAAAATATGGATGAGGTAACGTCCCGACAGATAGAGATTGGGTCAGATATGAGACAGCCTGAAGTAAGTGTGGCTGTACGTGAGCTTAAAGGACTTGAATGGGTACTAGTCAGGGAAGAGAAAAAGCCTGGAAAGGGCAGGCCTTTTAAATTATACCGCCTGGACAAGAACATGGATTCAATAATTAATCAGCTTGAGAATCAAAAGAGAGTGGAATCAAACCAAATGCTGGATAACATTCAGCGACTCAAACAGATTAACTTTAAGAGAAGATAATTCCTTTAACTACAAGCAGATAATAAATAATGGACGCAGCGGGAGCTATTCATCCGGGTTCAGTGAATTGTTGTATACCTGGATGACATCCCTGCCTTCCACGAATATAAGCCCATGCTCATCAGCATACTTTTGTGCATCAACTTTGGATAGTGCCAGACCTGTGGAATCATCAAGCATCTCACAGATAGCAATGGCAGGAGTTATATCTGCCAGTTCTGCGAGGACCACTGAGAGTTCGGTCTGTCCTGTGCGTTCATTCACCAGACCGTTAGCAGCCCTCAGCAGGGAAACATGGCCCGGTGACCTGAATTCAGTTGAAATGTCCACATTCTTACCGTCCATGGCATCCTGAACCAGGATACCCATACGGCTTATGGTCAGTGCACGGTCCCGGTCTGGTATGCCGGTAAATGTATCCCTGTGGTTTACCCAAAGTGAAAATGAAGATTTGGAGTCGTAGGGGATGTCACCCTGTTTTTCCACCAATTTGGAAAGTGTTTTACCACTGCCGTTTATGTCTGTGTGGCGCAGAATATCTGCATAGAATGGAAGGCCCAGTTTTTGGGATGCTGTAGGGTGTATGGCAACGCAGATGAGACCGCCGCCGTCCTTTCGCATCTGGTATATTAATTCAGGTGTTGTGTTAACGGCAGGGATGACAAAATCAGTTTCCCCCTCCCTATCCTCTGAATCAAAGAGAAGTATCATCTTGCCATTTTTCAATGACTCGACCGCTTGCTGTACATTATTATTTGATTTGTCCATTATATGCACCTTTGTGTATGCGTAATTTATTTTCATTCAACCAGGACGGTTATCCTGCTGCCGTCTTTTAGTTCCAGTTTATCTCTCAGGTTATTGGGAGATATTATTTCAATGATGTCTTCGGGGTAATGCGTTCTATCAGGGATCATTATGGCGCCTTTAGTTCCGTTGCCCAATTTAACCGGGTAGCAGCGCCCTCCGCCAAAGGTTCGGTTCTTACTCTTAAATCCGTCAATTATTATGCCGTCCTTTAAGTTCAGCATACTTCGGCATCCAACACTTTCGCCTTCAAGTCTTATGTTCAATGTACCGGGATAGGGTTCAAAGTCCAGTAGTTTGACGAACTGGTCATGGTAACCTTTCAGGGCGGTGTAATATTGCCCTTCACCCAATCCGGTAATGACGCTGCCGGTCAGTTCTATATGTGTGGAAGGGCGGGTGAATATCTGGCGGTATTCCATGTACTCTGCTTCCAGTACCTGACGCCCATTTTGTGTAATCATGACCTGCTGACCCGCTGGTTCAACCTTGCGGGTGATGTATCCGGCTTGCTCAAGGGCTTGCAGTCGTCTTGAGGCTGTCTGGGGGCTTGACGAGATGTGTGTGGCAAATTCGGGTGACGATAAAGGTATAATTCCGTCAATGCCGCCCATAAGTGCCAGTTTCTTTAACGATGATATGTTATCCATGGTGTCCGCCATTTTTGAGATGCACATCAAATATGGTGTGAGGATAATTAAAGGTTATGGATTTACTTAATCAAAAATGCCGGGTATGGCTAACAGTCCTTTACGGATGTCACTGATGAGATTGCAGGGAATGGCGACAATCAATTCATCTTTCCCGTACTTGCTGTGCTTACGCGAACCCTTGCAGCCCAAAGATACACACAGGCGGCCGGTATTAGCTGGAGCAGCAGTACAGTCCCCGCAGACTGAAGCCGTGCCGGCGGTAGTGAATGTAAGGGGCCGCCCGTCATTGTATGAGAATGCTTGCACCAGTTGCGTGGCCTTTTCGGGGGTGAGGAACAGCAGCATTACATCAAAATCGGTGGTGTCTTCTGTCAGGGGAAAGAGCTGGATTGAACTATACGGTACCTCAAGTCTGGGTAATGCTCCTGCTGCCCGGGCGGCTGCGTCTAAACTGCTGTATCTCCCAGAACTGAAATAGTATTTGTCAGGCAGGGGGGCATCTTTGCCCAGTACATAGGCGCCAACGGGACAGCCCTGTTCTGAAAATGTGACTGTTTCGCCTTTGCGTGCCTGCTGGATAAGTTCACAGAAAAGTCTTTTTGTCCGGGATGCCGGGCCAATTTGGATAAATTTCACCCCGACCGGATAACCGATATCCATTAATTCTGTGATGTTTTCAATTGACATTGAAATACAATTCTAACTCATTGTGCATATAATGAATACTTTATTAGGAAACAGTTATGCAGTCAACATGCATATATTGACATATGTTCCTGCCAATAGGCGAAAAGCAGTTCAAGTTCTGGAAACTCCGGCGAGACGGGCTTCCCAATATCAATATTGCACGCTCGTTCAAGATATCGAGGCAGGCGGTATCCAGGGCGCTCATCAGCATGGATAAGCGTATTGAGGATACACTGCTTGAGATGGCACAGTCAAACCAGATAGAGGTGGAGAGTATAAATGCCGAGCGTGGCATCCTGTTCGGGCATTCGATACCCTTTGATGCCAATGCCATTATCTTTGTATCGGCAAAACATGGGGTACAGGTGTGGTATGAACATGAAGGGGATTGTAATGCATGCACCCGGTATACGCAATGTATCGAACTGCTGTGGGGCCTTGCAGAGGAGATGAAGATCAAACTTGAAAGGACAGATGATCCGACGAAACTGGCGGATGAACTGTTCGGGAAGTTGAGGGGGTTGGCATGACAATAAATGTAGCGGAAACTATTAAGAAAATGATGGGCTGGTGCCCGAGTGTAACTCCAACGGGATACGCTTTGAACAAGCAAGTTATATTTGAAAATCCTTCGCAGATTCCATCTAATCGATCAAATGTTGAAAAATTTGAATCTAACAATGTATTGTTCTCTGCTAACACAGCCGTGTTCACTTTTTGCTTAATTATAAGCTTGAATCTGGTTTTAATGTTTAGCCGGAATCTGGATTATGCAGTATTGATTCCAATTCTCATGTTAATGTATTCTTTATTTTATTTCCTTGAAGTAAAAATGTTTCAGGCAAGTATTTCGATTGATGAAAACGGTGTCCAATTAAAATCATTCGAGCTGAGGGATGTCTTACTAAACTACAATGACATCAAGTCAGTTAAAACATTTAAATTGAATAAACCTTCAATCGCACTAATAGCAATGGCGTTAATAATTATTGTTGCATTACTTGTTTTTTCAGTTATAACCGGGGAATGGAAAGTGATTGTATCAATTGCCCCTATGTTGCCATGGTATTTGCTTATCAAACAAAGGCACGACCGTGAAAAACATGATCTTGATACACAATTGTTTATCGAATCCAAAAAGAAAAAGTGGTATCTATTCTCACCGTATTATTCGGTCATAACAGACCCGTTGACTGCATCCGGGATACAGGATACTATTAAAAATCACAGAGGAGGGAAGTGAAATGGCTGTTTCTTTGGAAGATGTTAAGAGACTGATGGGGTGGTGCCCACAAAAATGTTTTGATCTTGCAGATGCCAGAAGAGAAAAACATGAACTGTATGATGACAAATTTTACCAAAAGGATTCTCATGCCGCAAAAGGGGTAACTACTGGAGAGAAGCTAATTATTTATTATCAAGATATCAACATAGCGAGTATTGTTATTATTGCTGGTATTCTGTTATTAATTGTTATGGCAATATTTTTCATAATAGCTCTTTTTCTCCCAATATTTAGAAATTTTGTTTATATCATTTTTTCTATGGCCTTTTTTATCATATCATTTTTAATGATATATTCTTCCTACAGAAGAAATGCAGAGCTTACCGCAGGTCCCATAATAGTAAATAGCCCATTTCAAAAGTCCATCGTAATTCCGAAAGACAGTATCCT
>DAOWEE010000127.1 GCA_030638625.1 Methanosarcinales archaeon | reverse complement strand
TTCCTTAGAATGGATATGATTGCGGTGCGCTCAACATCGGGCGACCCAACCAAGTTCAGGGATGCAGTCTCAAAGGTGATGGAGAATACAGAACTACCACTCATATTATGCAGTCTCGACCCTGAAGTGCTAAAGGCAGGTCTTGAGGTTGCGGCTGAGAGGCGGCCTCTGTTGTATGCAGCGACTAAGGATAACTGGCAGGCAGTGGCCGACCTGGTGCTTGAGTATGATGTACCCACGGTACTATTCGCACCTGATGACCTGGATACGCTGAAGAGCCTGGCGAGTACGTTCCTTGAAATGGGGCGGCAGGACCTGATACTTGACCCGGGCACCAATCCGCAGGGTAATATGCTACGGGAATCATTTGAGAATTTCCTGAAATTAAGGCGTGCCGGCATTAAGGAAGGACAGCGTGAAGTGGCTTTCCCACTTATGTCTGTGCCCATGACCGCATATCTGGCTGGCGGCGATGATGTGTCGTCCAGTTACTGGGAAACTGTGCTGGCTACGGTATTCTCTGTGCGGTACGGGGATATTATGATATTACATAGTATCGAACCTTATGCCCTGCTGCCTGAGATGCATATCAGGGATACCATTTATACTGACCCGAGGACGCCGGTCAAGGTGGAGGCCAAGGTGTATGAAGTGGGTTCACCGGGCAAGGATTCACCTGTGATTGTTACGACCAACTTTGCACTGACGTATTATACGGTTGAGAGCGACCTGGCCAGTAATGCGATTGACTGCTACTTACTGGCTGCTGATACTGATGGTCTGGGAGTGGAGGCTGCGGTGGCAGGTGGTCAATTGACAGGGCAGAAGATAAGTGACGAGTTCAAAAAGGTAGATTTCGATTTCAGTGAGAAGACCAGTCATAATACTATCATCCTGCCTGGCCTGGGTGCGAGACTGCAGGGCGACCTGGAGGATGCGAGTGGTTTGAATGTGCTGGTGGGACCGCAGGACAGTGGGCAGATTCCGCCCTGGATGGATAAGAGCTGGCCTCCCAAGCCTAAGTAGGGCTAAAACTGAAATACTCTCAATATTAAGGAGCAAGGAATGGAGGCTACGGCCTCATTCCTACACATTTTTTCCGGGCGACACTATCTGCTCCTGAGTGTCAGATTATTGTGATTCTGCTCAAGTACATTGGTAGGTATATCTACCCGTCCACAGCCAGCGTTCATCATGACCCATGTGTTCAGGGCCAGCATATACTGATTCGATGGTCCCCAGATCGGCTGTGACCCTGTCTTCTATAACACTTTTATAACACTTTTATAACACTTTTCATGTTTATCTTAAAATTCCTCGGCCACATCAAGCTGGTGTTCAAATCGACTGGGCAGGCATGGCCTGTCTTTCTTTTGCTTATGTGCTGCCTTCTTCTTTTCTTCAAGGGCATCCATAGCAATTTGAAGTTCGGTGTGGTCCGCTTCAGGATGGTGTTCCAGTTCCCATTTGATTTGTTCAATAATGAGTTCAAGCTGGGAGGGCGACATTTCCCGATATCGTTTTTTCAGGTATTCTATTTCAGACGCCATGATTTACCTCCAATGCCCTGATTTGGGCAGGAGTTTTTCTCCAAATAAAAATGGAGCGACAAAGCATTTAATGTTGTTGGGTGGAACACTGAAGTTTTTATGTTATATTATAACCTTCAAGCGGGCACATTTCTGAATTAACCCAGTGCCTCGGTGGCTCCTGAATATTGATTATGATTTTTTGATTTTCTTTATTGTTGTGTGGTTAGTGTGAGGCTGCACTGAAATCAGTAAATACTGGGCGCACGACCAGGTTCTGACACTGTCATCTAAAAATGAGCCGTTCGATTATCCCTTTACTGTAGAATAATGCCGGACTCTTAAAACTCAATCGACGAAGAATCCCCGATATTTAATGAATTATGTTTTCCCACAAGGTTTGCATCATCACCAATAATAGACGATTGCAGATTTACCTTTGATATGTGTGTTCGTTCCCCTATCACACTATTGGAAATAATTGAATTTTCAATGAGCGTATCACTTGCAATCGATGCATACGGCCCCACAACCGAATTCACAACCCTGACATTATTCCCGATAGCCACCGGGTGTATAATCACCGAATCTACAATCTCATACTTTCCATTATTATTTTCCTTTTCATCCAGCAAAACCTGGTTTGTCTCAAGCAGGGATTCGGCATGCCCGCAGTCGTACCAGCTGGAAACAGTAAAGGTTTTAAATCTGCTGCTGCGCTTTATCATCTCCTGCATAGCATCTGTCAACTGGTACTCTCCCCGCGTCTTGATATTATTTTCCAGCATCCAGTCCAGCACCTGGAACAACATTGGTGTATCCTCGATAAAATACACACCAGCAATACCCAGATTCGAGGCAGGATTAGCTGGTTTTTCCTCCAGATGTTTTATACATGGCGATTCCGGTTCCAGTTCAACAATACCGTATTTTTGCGGCTCGTCCACTTCCCTTACCCCGATAGAACCTGAACACTGGCCGTTATTCTTATGCTGTTTGTAGAAATCCAGGTACCCGGATTTGAATATCATATCCCCCAGAGCTATCATAATGTCAGAATTGCCCACAGCATCCTTAGCCAGATATATGGAATGTCCCAGGCCAAGTCTTTCATCCTGGTCAATGTACCGTATATTGAACACATGGCCGTAATTCTCATCAACGTAGGGTATCAACAGTTCTTTTCGGTACCCGACAATCAATATAACCTCTTCAGGTTTAATGTCTACCATCCTGTCAAGAATATGCCCGATGATAGGTTTACCTGCGATGTACACCATGGATTTTGGTTTAGTGTGGGTATGTGGGAACAGGCGTGTGCCTGTGCCGGCAGCGGGAATTATTACTTTCATGATAATCCTTCATTTAACGAATGACAGATTCAATAATTGAATTAAAATTAAACTTAATGTATAAATACCTATGATAAAGGTGTGGAAGTGCAGGTACAATAATAATTAAGCATCAGGAACTTTTTTAAACCATTAAAAGTACATAAAACATAGGGAGAGGTTCCGATGACATTTGTATTTCAAGATTCCACAGAAATGCCCTTTCAAAACAACTTCATAGCTGACCTGAACAATTTTCTTGCGCTCATTGAAAAAACACTTCCCATTGAAGACAAAATCATTGAGTTAAAAGGCCAGATTAAAAATGAAGACGAAAAGTATGACAAGGAAAACGATATGCTGGATGCTTTTTTATCTGGACTTAACACATCACTTAACCAACTTTCGAGCCAGTATCCCATAGAACCCACCTTAAAATGCAGGGATAAATTGAAGGAATACGGGGCAGAATGTGTGGAAAAATATAATGAGCAGCAAAAAACAGCACTTTATGACCTGACACGCAGTTCAAAAGATGAAGTGGCACAGATGTCAGAGCAGTTACGTCAAGAACTTGTCTCCTTCATGTGGCATGGAGTTTATAATGTGGACACAACCTGGCTCATCACCGGCTCCAAAGAAAAATTGACAGGTAACATTACCATGAACCTTAGCGGGCTATCATATGC
>DAOWEE010000091.1 GCA_030638625.1 Methanosarcinales archaeon | reverse complement strand
GAAAAAATACAGAATGAAAAGTTACCAAAGAATATATAATCACTTTATGTTGGTAATTTATTGTATGTATCTACTGATGAAATTATCTGAAGATTTTCCATTGATTCATTTGCTAAATGTTGAAAGCTGACTTAATTTTTTTAAATTAATGCACCCTATTTAAAAACACAAACCAATAATTTACGTGGTTTTTCCTGACCTTCTTAAAGTCAATGTTTCAATGGGTTATAATCACACAAAACATACCCATTTACATTGATTATATTCGCATTATAGTGAAAAACCAAACAATGTTGACTAATTAAATGTAAATTCCAACAAATGTTGAACAATAAACCACAGAGGGCACAGAGGAGTAAAACGGATACAAGCTTTAGGTCCCTCTGTGCTCTCTGTGTACTCTGTGGTTAAATTATAATTGTCTGAAAATCAAATTGTTAAGAAATTAGTATCAAATGTTATGTTCTTGACTATAAAACAAACCATAAATTCTAAATTAGACCTGTTTGAAATAAAATCCATGTAACTTCCACAACCATCCCCCCTACTTAATAACATCCACCAGTGCCACCCTCTCAAGCACCAGTTCAGGTATATTTACCTCACCCACAGCATCCAGCTCGTCAGGAGTGATGTTGAAAAATTCCAGTATCTCCGCTTTCATGGCATCAGAATAATCCAGTACAGTGTGGTCAACAGTATCCAGCAGTCCTTCCACATGGACCAGCCCCTCATCAGTACCATTCTCACCCACCAGCACCAGTGCAATCCTGTTCTCGCCTTTCTTAACACCTAAGTTCAGGCCCCGCTCTATCTGTCGTGTGCCTGCTGCATACAGCATAATTTCCATCCCTAAATTGTTGGCAATATTCCTGCCTAAACCAAAAGACCTGATGGCCTTTTCAACAGCGAACATCAGGTGCCTGCTGCCCGTTAACAGGTCAGCGTTCACTGCCTGGACTGTAATGTTATGGCGCTGACCAATGTCTGCCAGTTGTTTGAGGAATTCGGGCAGGTCGGTGATATTGATGGTGCCGCTGATTATCTGGATATTCATAGTTGTGTTAGTGACCTTTGAAATTCAAATGTTATACAATATTTCACCGCAAAGCTCGCAAAGGACGCAAAGTTAATGCAACAACGTCTTTGCGGTCTTTGCGAACTTTGCGGTGAACTAAGTTTTTATCTTTCATGCAATTCATCCTTTGTGACTGAAAATTTTCCATACTAAAACCGATATCAAGCAGTCTTAATTCATCATTTACAATCTCATTCTGATGAACATCATCAATCGATTTTATTTTTTTCATATTAATCACAACACAACACCAAAATCCAGTTATACAGCGAATAGTTCAGTCACCAATGCAACTACAAATCTGTGTAAATCTGTGAAATCTGTGTCTTTTTATTTTCCCGACACTGATTAACAAGGATTTACACAGATTTTACCTAAATTCAGTGTCAACAAAATAGCTGATTTTTGGAACATTACTGTTATTCACTTTTTATATATCCATTACAACATATCATTTACCTTTAACATCGTAAGAGTACTTTAACATATTTTGAGAATACTTTGCGTTTTCTGTCCTTAGTATTTATTAAAATTAAGCATGATTAGCGAATTCATATAACAATTTATTTGATAACCAATATCTATACATTGCTAACTAATCTAACATTGACAAATTGACAACCATGGAACTGGAACTACCTTTCGGAAACACCACAGTATCATTAACCATCCCTGAAACGCATCCAGTGGAAACTATCATCCCAAATGAAACACCTATAACCTCAGACCCTGAATCAATCATCCAAAAAGCACTCCAAAACCCAATCGGCAGGGAGCGCCTGAGCGAAATAGTCCAGCCAGGAGATAAAGTATCCATAATCGTAAGTGATACCACCCGCCCGGTACCTACAACGTTGATGCTGCCCCCGCTTCTGAATAAACTACTGGCCTCCAATGTGGAAAAAGAAGATATCACCATCATCTTTGCACTCGGCATTCATCGCCACCACACCGAAGAGGAAAAACAAAACATAGTGGGCCGGGACATTTATCAGGAATACCAGTGCATTGACCACAATACCGAACAATGTAACCACCTCGGCACCACCAGCCAGGGCACGCCCGTAGAAGTATTCGAACCTGTAGCCCGGTCAGACATCGTTATCTGCACAGGCAATATCGAGCACCACTATTTTGCAGGATATACCGGCGGGCTGAAGGCGGTACTGCCCGGTGTCAGTTCCCGGCGTTCCATTGAAACCAACCATGCCCGGATGATAGAACAAGGAACTGGCCCAGGTAATCCTGACTGCCCGGTGCGGGCCGACCTTGAGGAAGCCGGGAAAATCATTGGTGTTGACTTTATCCTGAACGTCATACTCAATACCAGCAAGCAGATTGTTGGTGCAGTAGCCGGCCATCCAATAAAGGCACACAGGGCCGGAGCTGCAATGGTGGATGCCATGTACAAACAGGAGGTCGAGCCTGCCGATATCGTGGTAGTGTCGCAGGGGGGCTGGCCCAAAGATATCAACCTGTTCCAGTCCCACAAGGCCCTTGAGCATGTGAAGGCTGCGGTGAGGCCGGGTGGGGCTATCATACTTTTGGCCCAGTGCAGTGAGGGGTTGGGTGATAAGGCGTATGAGCACTGGCTGGATATTACATCGGGCCCGCAGGATGCCATCAGGCGGCTTAACCATGGATTCATCCAGGGCGGGCATAAGGCTGCGCTGATAGGCAAACTGGCAGGGGAGTTCGAGCTTTACTTAGTGTCAGGCCTTTCGGCAGATGTAGCAAAAAAGGCGTACTTTAATCCGGCATCCAGCCTGCAGAATGCTTTTGATGATGCAGCGGTAAAGTATGGGCCGGATGCACGGGTAGTGGTGGTACCGTATGGTGGGAGCACGCTGGTTGTGGGAAATTGAGCCCACTTGTCAGCGTGGTTTCCAGAAAAATATCATATCTTTCTCATATGCCACCACTGACTGATCTCATCTTTTTTCAAATATGTTGCGATACTGATACCGCATAATCCAACAAAAAATGCCAGGATTCCCAACCCGTTAGATGACCTGGATGCATTCTCACCTGTGGATGGCAGAGGTGTACTTTGTGTGGTAGGTTCGGATGTGGGTGTTGTTATAGTCGGTTCAATATTTTCCCGGATCTTCTGGCCCGCTATTGCAAATGAAGAAAAGCCTGGCGTATTGGCTTCAAAATACAGGATATTTGTATCTTCTCTTATTTGTTTGGTTGACAGTGGATTCCACTTTTCGTCATGATAACGGTACATGGTAATAGTGGATATATCGATATTGTTCTCGTTGACCCATGACTTTTCAACCATGAAGACAATTGTCGGACTATTGATATTTCTGTCTGTGGCCCAGCCGTAGTTCCCGACGAAGATGTTCAGGTTCTTGTAGACGATGTTGGGTGGGGATTGATTTACCAATGAGGAAGTATGGTTTAATATCTCAACTTTAGCGGCAACTGTGTTGGAACTGGTCAGGCCTGTGAAATTGATGTGTTCAACGACATTGCAGCCCAGTTCGTATGTGTAGCCGATCTCAGAATCTTTGCTTATGTATTGGCGGTCGGTTTCGGTACAGATAATATTCTCAAACTCTTCACCTGAGTTGCCACTGCCGCCGCCTCCACCGCCGCCTGAGGGTGTGGATTTCTTTTCGTAGAGTGTATATGATAATTTACTGGTGCTGGAATTTCCTGCTCCGTCATAAGCCACGATAGTGATGGTTTTTGTGGAATCGGCAGTGATGGTACCATTCCAGTGAGTAGCATTCAATCGTGTGAGAACTTTGCTGTTTGCAGTAACCGTGGTCACACCAATATTGTCTGATACATTGACAGTGACTGTTATTGTTTCACCAATATTGACATTGGTTGTCTTGTTCAGATGTGAATCATGGATTACAGGAGAGCTGTTATCAGGAGTGCTTGTAGTAGTAAAGTTAAATATAGTTGAGGTCTGGTTGGAATTTTTCACCAGGTCGGTACTGTTCACCACATAATAATATTGTGTGCTGTTATTAAGTCCGGTAAGGACAACGGAATGGTCAATTGACAATGTTGCACTATATTCTACTAAAGTCAGATTTGAAAGATTATTGT
>DAOWEE010000312.1 GCA_030638625.1 Methanosarcinales archaeon | reverse complement strand
ATTTATTTATTACGGAGCACAGGGCGAAGAAAGGGAAACATTCTTTGCTATCAGCCTGGAAGGTATAAAAGTAAGAGATGTCATGACCCCGATGCAGGATTTGATATATATCCCACCCGACTGGACCATATCCCAGCTTGTAGATGCGATGTTCAGGTTCAAACACATGGGATATCCGGTGCAGGAAGACCTTGACAGACCGCCTTTGGGAATTGTGACCTTCGAAGATGTGCAAAAGGTCCCGCAGCAGCAGCACGATTCTGTCAAGGTGGAGGATATCATGACCAAAGCCATCATTTCCGTAACTCCTGAAAATGAAGCATACAATGCGCTCCAGACCATAGCTAAAAATAATATTGGCAGGCTCCTGGTCATTCAGGATAACCGGATAACCGGAATCATAACAATGAAGGACATAATGAGGAACATGCAGTTTAAGCACCTGTACATGTCCCCAATTGAACAAATCGGGTGATGTAATATGGCAGATTGCATTTTTTGTAAAATATTACTCGGTGAGATACCGAGCTATACAGTATACCAAAACGACGACACCCTGGCATTCCTGGACATCAATCCCAACACCAGGGGGCATACATTGGTCATACCGAAAAAACATGCACCTGACATAACTGACATGGACGACAAGGACATAGCGTCAGTGTTCAGAACCGTTCGAAAAGTAGTCAGTGGCTTGCAGGCAGCCATAAACCCTGAAGGGTTCAATCTGGTTGTCAATCACGGTGAAGTGGCAGGTCAGGTAATACATCACTTCCACTGCCACATAATTCCGCGAAATACCGGGGACTGTGTCGAATATGATTTTGAAGGTATTACCCCAACGCAGGAAGAGTTCCAGGAACTTGCCGGGAAAGTGGCTGAACACATAAATTAAAACCGGCACCCAATGGGTGCCATTGTTTTTATCGGTACAGAGAATCTTCCCTTAAGCATTATCGGGTATTGCACTATTGTCTACTGGTTTTTTTGTCAGTGATATTGTAGGGGTAATTGACTCTCGTTTACATGCATCCACACACTTCATGCAGTTGAAACAATCATCGTTATCAGAAGCGTCGGTAACATCAAGTTCCATTGGACAATCCTTTTGACACCGCTTACAATCCACGCAATCGTTAACATGGAGCTTGAGCAATCGCTTTTTGGCCAATAATGACTGGATATAACCCATAGGACAAAAACTGCACCAGGTCCGTGGCTTAAATATTATACCCAGGGGAACGGCCAAAAGGATTGTGCTGACAATGCACATGAACACCAGAAAACCACCCATCGGTGCCAGGGGATTGTCCGAAGCGAGAATTGGATTATATCCCAAAATGGAAAATCCCAACATGAGGAACATGACCAATACCATCAAAGTCTTGAATCCCTTGCCCCTTAATATTTTGGGAATTTTGTTATTCATAGACAGCGGTCCCAGGAACTGGTCAAGGAAAACACCTCTGGGGCAGAGCCATCCACACCAGAACCTGCCGAATATAGGGGAAAGAAGTATACCGCCCAGTAACACGAATCCAATGAAGATCAATCCAATAATGAAGATATCATCATTTTGTGTGAAAATCCCGTATGCTGCTAATGTAAATATTATTAAGCTCACAGCCAGTGAAGCTTTTTGGACCTTTTTCCTATGATCTTTAAATGACATAGCTTTCATCAGCCATCTAAGTATTTTTTTATTATAAATAGTTTTGGACGATATGCACAAAACTAAACACAACTATTGTGGAGCCGACTCGAAATCACGGATTTGTACAATGGCGGCAAGGTATTGTCACAATTAGGCCATTATTAACACAAATACGGAAACAATTAAATATGCATTTTTCATTCCAAATAATAAGAATTAAAATCCGGCATTTTATCAAAGAATATTACAGGAAGAAAAGTGATATGATAATGAATATCCAGTTCCTCGATACTATTGGAAAAACCTGCCCTATTCCGCTGTTCTTGACAAATTCAAGGTTAAAGCAGATGTCCCACGGTGAAAGACTGGAAGTGGTTTCTGACTGTGCTTCCCTACTGCCTGACCTTATGTCCATATTCCATAAGCGATGCAAGGTACTGAACTGGGCGAATGAAAACAGTATTTTAAGGATAACTCTCCAGAAGACTTAGGCAGTATTGGCCGGACTTGAATATTCAAGCTTGAACTCTTCCCTGAACTCACTGAACCTGTCCTCTGAAATGGCACTCCTTGCCCCTCTCATCAACTCTTGCAGGAAGTGGACATTGTGTATGGATGCCAGTCGCATGGCCAGCAGTTCCGATTCCTTGAACAAATGGTACAGGTATGCCCTGGAAAAGTGTTGACAGGTGTAGCACCCGCATTCCTCATCAATGGGCCTGAAATCCCTTACACGGGATGAGCGCCGCAAGTCCATCTGCCCGTGTCTGGTCATCACAGTCTGGTGCCGGGCGTTGCGGGTGGGGAATGCACTGTCAAAAATGTCAACACCCAGAGAAATGGATTCCAGCAATTCCACAGGCGAACCCACACCCATCAGGTAACGGGGCTTATCAGGTGGTATCTGGGTCAGGTTCAACCTGATAGTCTCATGCATGACCTCTTTTGGCTCACCGATACTCAAACCCCCGATGCCATATCCGTCAAAACCCATATCCACCAGTTTCCGGGCACAAACCTCCCTCATGTCAGGATATGTCCCGCCCTGCAAAATGGCAAAGACCAGCTGGTTGTCGTTACAACGTGCTTCAAGACTGCGCTGCCCCCAGTTCAATGTCCTGCACACTGAATCCCTGACCTCGTCACGGGTACTGCCCCAGGGCGGGCAGTCATCCAGCACCATTGCCACATCAGAACCCAGGGCACCCTGTATCTCCATGCACATCTCAGGCGTGTACATATACCTTTTACCATCCCTGGAATTCAGGTAACTTATGCCCTGGTTGTTCAATTTGAACTTGAACTCTTTTCGCAATATCTGGAACCCGCCGCTGTCTGTAAAAATAGCTCCATCCCAGTCCATGAACTTATGCAGCCCCCCCGCCTCATGTATCAAGTCATGGCCCGGACTTAAGTATAAGTGGAAAGCGTTACTGATAATGGCCTGGGTTCCCATTTCCCGTATTTCCTGTGGCGTAAGCGTCTTCACCGTGGCCTTGGTCGCCACAGGCATAAAGGCAGGGGTATCCACTACCTGATGATGTGTGGTCAGTTTTCCTACCCTGGCTCCAGAAGTTTTCTCCTGATGAACTACTTCAAACATTTCTATCCTCCTCATT
>DAOWEE010000302.1 GCA_030638625.1 Methanosarcinales archaeon | reverse complement strand
GGCCTGTGCTGCTTAAGTTCGGCAAAGATTTCCCTTAATATGGAATTTGCCTCCCTGAGTCCCTGGTTTGTTTCCCTTATCTGTATATTTGCTTCTCTTAAGAACCGGTTTGCTTCACCAGCATTGGTGAGTTGTCCTACGTCATCAAATCCTGTGTGTTCGCCAAACAGTTCGTTGGCATTTTCATGACTGGTGATTGCTTCATCAAGTGCATCATTATAGTCATCCAGCAGGCGTTCCAGTTCGGTGGTGTCCTCACCGGCTGCGTCCAATCTGTCAATCTCATCCTGGATGCGCTCTGCAATGGATTCGCTGCGGTCAATGAATGTATCGACTTTGTTGTTCACTGTGCCGTAGGTGAAATATTTAGATTCCACGTTGACATTCTGCCATGTGTTCCTGACCTCTTTGATTACGGCCTGGACATCTTCCCGGGTTTCGGCTGAGGCGACATCATCTTTCAGGTCTTCCAGGTTGTCTATATATTCCTGGATATTCTCTGATGCAGTGAATGGTGCATTTCCGTTCTCTTCGGCGACCTGGCCCCGTATCATGAGCATTTCAAGCCGCTTTATGCTATAGTCGATGGAATGATTCAGGTGGTCTTTTGTGGCTTGTTTTAAGGCTAAGGTATTTTCTCTGGACTTTGTATCATTGAATTTTTCTTTTGCGTTATTGAATTTTTCTTTTGAGTCTTGATAGGTCTGTTGTGAGTTTTCTATCCTGTCTGAATAGTTCTGGTATTTATCCTGTACGTCCTGATATTGATCTCTTGGTGTTTCAGCATAGGCTACTGCCGGGACAAATATTCCCAGCACTACTATTACTGATGTGACCATTGCAAGCATTACGAACATTTTTGGTGCATTTTCCATAATTCATTCCTCCTTTGGTAAGGAAGTCTGTTTGACTTCTCTGATTTCAACATTAGTGATGGAGAATATAAGCATACTTTCGTATGTTTGAATTTTAAAGCTTTATACACGGTTTGATTACTTTATAATCCTTAATTACTGAGTATTTTATTATTTTAATCTCAAATTGTGTCTAATTAGCTGGTAAAATTGAGTTTAGCGTTTTTCAGTTTAATTATTTTGAACATTTTAACTAACTGGCAGGGTGCTGGATGTGAAGATTTAGGTTTTAGAAAGGTAAAAGTAGCAAACATGACTTATGAATTGTGGTACATTTCAAGTCTAATATGAATGGAACGTGAAAAATATTAAGATTGATGAGATACATGCGGAAAGTAAGCTATAAGAAATATGATTGGAGATTATTATTATGAGTAATATTAAACTGGGATTTGTAGTAGCAGAGTTCAACAGGGACCTGACCTACACGATGGAGATGCTGGGCCGGGAGCATGCAGAGTTTTTAGGAGCCGAGGTGGAGGAGACTATCATGGTGCCCGGTGTATATGATATGCCGCTGGCCATAAAGAAAATGGTGATGGACCCTAACATTGATGCAGTGGTCACCATTGGTTGCGTTATCGAAGGGCAGACCAAGCACGATGAGATAGTTGTACAGCACGCCACCCGGAAGATAACAGACCTGGCACTGGAATATGATAAACCCGTGACACTGGGTATATCGGGTCCTGGCATGAGCCGGATGGATGCACACAAGCGGGTTGATTATGCCAAGCGTGCGGTCGAGGCTGCCGTCAAGATGGTGCAAAGATTAAAATAAGATATTAATCCAGAGGGGAACCATGGTATCAAAACGACTGTTGAGTATTGAGGAATCGGCAACCCTCAAGATGACGAACCTGGCCAATGAGCTTAAGCGTGAGGGACATGATGTTATTAGTTTTACCCTGGGTGAACCTGATTTTGACACGCCGAAGAACATCACTGATGCAGCAGTGGAATCGCTGCGAAGGGGCGATACACACTATTCCGCATCTCCCGGCATACCTGAACTTCGCCTTGCCATTGCTGAAAAACTGAATGAAGAGAACAACCTGAATATTGAGCCCGCCCACGTTATCGTGACACCGGGCGCCAAACAGGCCGTGTTTGAGGCTATTCTGGCGGTGCTGGACGAGGGCGATGAGGCTATACTGTTTGACCCGGCATGGGTTTCCTATGACCCGTGCATCAAGATTGCGGGTGGGAAGACAGTGTTCGTACCACTTGACCCTGAGAATGAT
>DAOWEE010000210.1 GCA_030638625.1 Methanosarcinales archaeon | reverse complement strand
GGATTTGTGGAGGCAAGGATGTTGCCAATATCCAGCAGTGTGGTCAGTGGGTCTTTCTCAGCCGTGGAACGGTCAATGGGATGTCTGATGATGTTATCATTGAAAAAAGGGTAACAATTGAGATAATCAGTGAGCTTGCCAAAGGATTGGGAGGTTATGGGTAAATAGAGTACCGTCTCCCCGTTTTCTGCGGCCTTTGATATTGATTGAAGGGCCATGGTGGTCTTGCCGGAACCTGCGGCTCCACATATTAAAATCACTGAAGGTTTCGGCAGACCGCCACCAAGCAGTTCGTCCAGATGTGCAATACCGCTGGAGCAGTGTTTCATAATAGTAACATTATGTTTTAACCTATTAAACTTGTGCAAATCATAGATTAACTGCTCTTTGCGATAAGTACGTCAATGGAGCGACAGCTAATTGTTGTATTTCACAGCATCTTCGATCTCTTTCACAGCTTCAGGATTTGCCAGTGTGGAGATATCGCCCACTTCTTTTGAAATGAGGGCTGAGCGGACTACACGTCGCATAATCTTACCGCTCCGGGTCTTGGGAAGGTCATCAACGAAATAAATGATGTCGGGCCTGGCTATCTTACCTATCTCTTCTCCCACATGGTTGCGCAGGGTCTTCATCAGTTCATCTCCAGGCTCAATACCCATCTTTAACACCACGAAGGCTGCAATGCTTTCACCTTTGATGTCGTCGGGCCTGCCTACCACAGCGGCTTCGCTCACTGATGAATGGCTGACCAGGGCGGATTCGACCTCAGAATTGCCTATCCTGTGGCCGGAACAATTCAAGACATCGTCACCCCTGCCCTGCACCCAGAAGTAGCTGTCAGCATCCACCCAGGCAATGTCGCCTGATATGAAATCACCACTTTCGGTCCAGTAATGTTCCACATATCGCCCGGCTTCGTTATACAGGGTACGCAGCATGGAAGGCCAGGGCGAAGTGAGTACCAGGCTGCCCCCTTCATTTACCACGGATTTGCCTTCAGGGTCATGCACTTCAGCACCAAAACCGGGCAGTGGCCTTGTGGCAGAACCGGGTTTTAATGGCAATATTGGCAGCGGGGAGATGACGAAACTTCCGGTTTCGGTCTGCCACCACGTGTCCATAATTGGACATCGACTCTTGCCGATGTTTTCGTAGTACCACATCCAGGCTTCGGGGTTGATGGGCTCACCTACAGTGCCCAGCAGCCGCAGGCTGCTCATGTCGTCCTTCAGAGTCCATTCATCACCGAAACGCATGTGCATCCTGATGGACGTGGGCGAGGTATAGAGCACGGTAATACCGTGTCGGGCTACCATCTCCCACAGCCGGTTCGGTTTGGGATGGGCGGGGGCACCTTCATAGAGCACTGAGGTGACGCCAAGCATGAGCGGGGCGTATACAATGTAACTGTGGCCTGTTATCCAGCCTATGTCGGCGGCACACCACCATACGTCCTCAGGTTTGAGGTCGAACACCCATTTGAGGGTGAGGGCTATGCCTACCGAGTAGGTGTGCGCGTGTACCACGCCTTTGGGTTTGCCTGTGGTGCCTGAGGTGTACAGGATAAAAAGGGGGTCATCCGAGTCCATGATTTCAGTTTCACACTCGGTAGGCTGGTCAGAGACCAGGGTATGCCACCATGTATCGCGTTTGCGCATGGGTACATCGCATTGTGCCCATGCATAACAAATGGTATGTTCGATGTCTGTGCCTTTGACGGCTTCATCAGCCAGTGCTTTGAGGTTGATGATATTCCCCTTTCTCCAGAAGCCGTCTGCGGTAATCAGGACCTTCGCGCCCGAGTCGATTATCCTGTCCTGCAGTGCATGGGGACTGAAACCCGAGAATACTACGCTGTGTATGGCACCTATCCGGGCGCAGGCGAGCATGGCTATGGGCAGGGCGGGTATCATGGGCATGTAGAGGGCCACCCGGTCGCCTTTACCCACGCCAAGCTTTTTCAGGCCATTTGCGAGCCGGTTGACTTCGTTGTACAGGTCGCGGTAGGTGAGTTCAGTGACATTGCCCTGTTCTGATTCAAAGATGTAGGCTACCTTGTTTTCGGTGGGTGTTCCCATGTGGCGGTCAAGGGCATCATGTACGATGTTGTACTTACCATTGGTGAACCATTTGTAGAAGGGTGCATCTGAGCTATCCAGTACTTTGTCGTATGGGGTGTACCATTCAACAAGGTCTTTTTCTACTTCTCCCCAGAACCATTCTGTGTCCTGGCTGCACTGGTAGAGGGTCTCAATGTCAGGGATGTTATGTGCATCCATCCACTGTTTAACATTGCTGTTCTCAACGATTTCTTTCCGGGGATAGAATATGCGCTTTTCCCCGAGTAGTACATCTACATTTGACATTTTTTACCACTCCGCATTAACTTTAGTGATACTTCTTTCGTGGTTAGCAGGATAAACATTTCTAATGGAAGGAGGTGGTCAGCATAGGTTCTATCGTTCTGTCCACCCGCCAGTACGCTGACCGGGTGCTGGTCATAGACGACGGCTCCACTCTCACTTACGGCGTAAGCTCGAACAGTGCCCACTCTGAGCGCACTGCTGACCGCACCGCTGAGGTGGCTGAGCTGGCAGGGGGCGACGCTATTGATGATCATGGTGACGCTGGTGGGGTGTTTTATGGCGTTTACGGGGATTATATTGCATTCGATGTCAAGGTTGGTCAATGAATCCAGACTGAATTGAAAGGAAATATACTTCAGATTAATTGATAAAAAAAACAGGAGCCGTGATAAATGTTCTATAGAATGAAAGATTATAAAATATATATATTAACCTGATATTTAGTAGTGATGATTATGGCAGTGGAAATAAAGAATTCTGGATTTCTAAAGGATTCAGTTAAGCATGTGGTCATCAGGACGCTCATGTCAAAATTAGAAGAGATTAATCAGAAGCTGGATGATATTAACGAGAACATGAAATATTTTGAGAAAAAATACGGCATGCAAACTGAAATATTCTACAAGAAATTTGTGAATGGAGCACTTGAAGACGATATGGACTTTTTTGAATGGAAGGCATCTTATGAGATCTACAATGAGTTAGAAGAAGAGAAGGGGATGCTGCTTGAGGCAATCGAATGATCGATGACTATTTCGGATTTTTAAAAACGATTGCTAAAAAGAATCCTTTAGTAAGAAAATTTCGGCTAATCAAGGAATTTACCGGTGTGAAGAAAGGTTATATCAGGTTTGTAATTGAGTTTCGAGATAATTCTGAGCTTCATGTTTTTGAATATGTTGATTCCGGTCTGCATAAACTGGATTACTCTTATCACTGGCAGGACAAAGAAAAAAGGTTGATAAGAAGATGGGACAATGCTCCACATCATTCAAATATTGAAACATTTCCTCACCATTTGCATGTGGGGGATGATGTTCAGCCATCAAAAGAACCGACGTTTGTAGAAATACTTGGAAAGATAGAAGAAGGTGG
>DAOWEE010000317.1 GCA_030638625.1 Methanosarcinales archaeon | reverse complement strand
GTGTATGCACGGGTTACACCTGAACACAAGTTAAGAATCACACAGGCATTGCAAAAGCATGGACATGTTGTCGCAGTCACTGGTGATGGCGTGAATGATGCACCTGCGCTGAAGGCTGCAGACATTGGGATTGCTATGGGGATTACCGGAACTGAAGTTAGCAAGGAAGCTTCTGACATGATACTTGCCGATGATAACTTTGCAACGGTTGTTGCTGCGGTTGAGGAGGGAAGGTATGTTTACGACAACATCAAAAAGGTCATTTTGTACACACTTCCAACAAATGGGGGGCAGGCGATACTGGTTCTGGGAGCTATATTGATTGCCCCATTCCTGGTACTCTTCCATGACCGGCTCCCGCTCGAACCTGTGCAAATACTCTGGATAAATCTGCTTGATGCGGTAGCACTTGCGCTGCCGATAATCAAGGAACCGATGGAGAAGGATTTACTCCTGAAACCTCCCAGGAATATGGGTGAGCGGATAACAGACTCTCCATTCTTCAAGAAGGTTGGACTGGTCTCTCTTGTGATGGCGATATCAGGGTTTGCGATGTATTACTACCGCGGAATCCCTGCCATTGATGGAGATCTTGTCATTGACCCTTATCTGCTCACACAGGCGCAAACCGCTGCATTTACCACTGTGATACTTGTGCATATCTGCTATTTAATTACCGCACGTTCAATTACAGAATCTGCATTCACGTTTAGCCCCTTTTCAAACAAATGGGTACTTGCAGGCATAGTGATTACTGTTCTGGTACAACTTGCAATCATCTATGCTCCCCCATATATCGGGATAAATCCGCTAAAAACTGCACCTCTTCCGCTTGACTGGTGGGGCCTCATGATACTGGCTGCGGTTCCGGGATTTTTTGTGATTGAGATTGAGAAGTGGCTGACGAAGCGGTTCGGAAGAGGGGGGTAGTCAAGAGTAATTTTAGGTTTATGGCCTTTCACCCTCTTCCTCGCGGATTTCTTGCAGTACTTCTGATAGGTCCCTTGAATATTTTATTGCAGTTTGTTGAGCGAATGAGTCCATCTTTTGACTTAGGCTTTACCTTTAGAATCAAAAGCATCACTGCATAATATGTATGCCAATATTTTAAAAACATTCATAAAAAAAGCAAAAATAGGGACTGCTCCCCACAGGGAACTGCCCCTAAAAAAAATCCGATTCTTGTCTACTTAACGAGCAATTCACCCTTACCGTCGACAACCACGTCGCCAACGTACTTGGTGAACTCCACGCCGTCAACAGCCTCGATACCCTCGCGTTGGTACACAGGCATCATATCCTCGACTTCGCCTTTCACGATAATGGTACCCTTAGTCATCTCGCTGCCCGGCATGGTGGTATTACCCTCAATGACAATCTTGCCGCCCTTGTTGGACAGACCAGGCATGATACCGGCATTGCCCTTAATGACAATCTCGCCGCCGCACATGTGCTCGCCCACAAAATCATTGGCATTTCCGAACACCGTAATCTTACCGCCGCGCATGCCGCAGGGTTCACCCCTGTATCCGGCACCCACATAGAAGGCCGCATTGCCCTGGACATTTATCTCACCGCCGCGCATCTCCTGGCCTACCCAGGAATCAGCATTGCCGTTTATAGTGATGATGCCGCCCTTCATCTTTGCGCCGCACCTCATATCCACATCGCCATTTATTAAAATGCGCCCGCCAGTCATACCTTCACCGATGCGCTTGACGCGTGGCACATTACCATTTATCTCGATCTTTACATCATCAGCAGCGTCGGCATTGCCGTCAACCTTGATGTCGAACAACTCTGACAGGAGGCGAGGGAAATTGCCCTCGTATGCCACCAGCGCGCCAATCTCGTCAGCGCTCTTGCCTGCAAAATTGTCAGGTGATATTGTTTCGCCCTCAATTGAGATATTGAACTGCTCTATTGGTACTAAAGTAATTGTTTGCATCCTTCATACCTCCCTTACTTGTACTCCGTTTCAACTACGTATGGACGCTCCACATATTCATCCTGAACCATGTAATTGGCCATATTCACAGAGTAATAGTTCTTGAACTTCATTTTCAAGTCATCCATCATCCTGTCATACCCGCCATTGTCCACTTTTGTCTTTACCCAATAGGTCCTGCCCATTGGCACCGCTGTAATCTCGCCATCCCTGGCAACTACTTCGCCGGCTTTGATGGTATAAGCCGAGCGCCTGAAGGCTGCCTCCACCTTATCAAACTCAACAGTAGCATCGGTCTCATCAGGCTTGATATCATAAATGGCAATATCTGCATCAGCACCTACACCAAGGTGGCCTTTGCCGTGTTCCACTATTCCAAGCACCTTGGCATGTGCGGCCCTGGTCTTGATAGCAATATCATACCAATCCAGTTCCCTGTCAATGCCAGCAATACAAGTGCGATCGAAAGTCTTCTCAGCAATCTTTGACATTTCCTGTTCACGCCTCTTCTGGCTCATCAACATTGTCATGACCATCGGGTAGTTAACATACGGCCCGCCATTGGGGTGGTCCGTGGTCATCAACACCTGCCATGGGTCCTTGGTCAGCAGTGCTAATTCAAGTCCAATAGCCCACATGATACCGTGAATGTAACTTTGTGGATGATATTCCAGTGGCGTAACACCTGATGCATCCTCCAGCTCAACATCGCCGTTGCTCCATCTTGCCTTAAGAAGTCTGGCATTGGCATACTGCACTGGACCATCCGCGGTCATAGTTGTGGCACTGCCGAACACCAGCTGACCCATATCAATGGTCAAAAAGTCGTTCTGGTTCAGGTAATCGGCAATTGGTTCTGACTTTGATTCAAAATCGCCCCAGTGGTTACCGCCCCACGCATTGAACTGTACATGGGTCACATGCAGTGACTGACGGTCCCGCTTGGATTTAATATCCTTACAGATATCAAAACTTGCAAGCGTGGTCTCGTAGTTTCCGGGTTTGCCCAGGTTGTTGCAGTGCAGGTGGATACTGTGTGGCAGGTCCATCTTCTCGTTAACTTCTGCCAGGTTCCTGATAATCTGCCTTGGCGTGACTTCGAAGTTAGGAACCGGGTCGTCCAGACCGGACACGTTCTTACCGAATCCCCATGCTTCACCGCCACCAGGGTTCACGACCTTTACGCCCCAGCCCCTCGACGCCAGCAGTCCCCAGGCCACGTATGCAGCCAGCCTCTCCTGGTCGTTCTCACGGATTGCATCCATGACCATCCAGTTGCTGCCGAACAATGTCAGTCCACCCTTATCGATGATGGGTATCTCTTCAAATTCCTCGTGTGTATGTCTTGCTTTCAGGATGGGGATGGCAGCCTCGAAAGCCGTTGTGTATCCCATTTCAGCATACCTGTATCCCATGGCATACACATTTGGTACAGTATATCCTGTGTATGGTCGGGTCAGTTTTGTCTTAGGTTTGAGACCCAGGCGTGAATCCTCAGGTCGCATGATACGGCCCACGTTCACCTTGCTGCCCGCAATATGGGTATGTGCATCCACACCACCCGGATAGACCAGACGTCCTCCGGCATCAATGACCTGTGCACTGCCGCTTGCACTATCCACTATCTTGCCGTCCTTGACAGCGATATCCATCAAGTCACCGTTAACACCATTGATAGGGTCATATACAGTTGCATTCTTGATTAGCATTTCACTCATGATGAAGCCCCCTTTATCTCCCTTACCTTTGCAATTATCTTATCCAGTACCTCTTCATCTGACGGGAAATCAACATCCACCAGTTTGCGCATCCTGAGACTCACAGCATCCATCCTGTATGCTGTACCTTCCAGTTCCACGCCAGATACTTTTGTGGGTATCACAATATTTGCCATCTCAGTGGTCGGGTTATGGAACGGGTCAACCTGTATTACAGGTACCTTGCCCATCCGTGCGATTGACTGGGCAGGGAAATGTGCGCCGGCATCCCCGGCAATGACAAACGCTGCGTCAATCTCTTCCCGCATCAGCAGGTCATTGGAACATGTCTCGCCAGGGT
Organism: Methanosarcinales archaeon; assembly: GCA_030638625.1. Taxonomy (GTDB): domain Archaea; phylum Halobacteriota; class Methanosarcinia; order Methanosarcinales; family Methanocomedenaceae; genus Methanocomedens_B. Next base: position 6,591 of record DAOWEE010000317.1, on the reverse strand, counting down.
TATAGTATGGAATGCCTCTGGACATATCCACTGCATTAACAAATCCGGTCTCCCAGGCGCATACCTGTCCGAATCCGGTCACATTATAATGACCACGCATGGGTATGATACTGTGTTTACCATGGGCGTTCAGTTCAGTGATAAGGGACACCGCATTATCGATATTCTTGTACTTACCCCGGCTCTGGGTCAGACCCATGCCGAAATAAACAATACCGAACTTTGCGCCCTTCATGACCTCTGCCACTTCGACCAACTTCTCTTTTGGTACACCGCCCACAGTCTCGGGGACAACGTCAGCCTTATCTGCCACAATTGCCCGCAGGGCAGACAACACCATATAGTCCTCACCAGGGTTCACCTGTATATAATCGTCAGCCAGATTGGCAGTATCGGTCTTTCTCACATCAAAGACCACTACCTTCCGTGACCTGCGTCCTTTGTTTGCAAAAAATCCTTTTGCGAACACAGAATATCTACTCATATGCCTGGGATGGGCCTGTACCGGGTTGCAGCCCCAGAATACTACCACATCAGCCCTGTTTGAAAACTGGCCCAGGGTACCGGTAGGCAATCCTTTCTCGTGGACACCAAGAGCAGATGGCCCATGACACACACTGGCCGTATTATCAATAATTCCTCCAACCTCTTCGTTAAGCAGGACACCTTTCTTCATCATCTCACACACACCCGAGGCCCAGCCATAGAGCAGTGGGCGCTTGGAATTGGCAAGAATCTTGGCAGACTCATTAATGGCTTCGTCATAGGAAACTTCCCTGAACTCGCCATTTTTATCATCACGCATCATGGGCGCCTTTATCCTGTCATGTCCCTTGATTTTACTTGCACCAATCTTGCAGGCGTGTTTCACGTCAACTACCTTGTTATCCTCTACTTCCACTGCCAGGTCATCGCACAGACAACCGCAAAAGGGGCAGAGCACGTCTTTAATTATCATATCCTATCCTCCCTCATTTTAATCTGGCCATGAGTTGTGGCATGGTCGGTGCATCTTCACTTGATGATTCAACTACTGCCGGGATTCCCTTAAACCCGGGCATGCCGCACCCACACGTATTCGGGTCGACCACTGCATTTGCCCAGGGTCCCATTGGTATGAATATAAGTCCATCAGGATTACCCTCGCAAATCTTAAGTGGAACCACTACACTCCCGAAATCAGTGGCAACCTTTACATTACTCCCAGGTTCCACACCAATTTTTCCCGCATCTGCGGAGTTCATCTCACAATACCCTGCGGCATCAAAATATGCCTTTGAAGTCTTGTTTTCCAGGTTACAACCCTGGTCAACAGTCCTTCCTGATATAAAAGTTGCCTTCAACTCCATTTAATTCCCTCGTTTGAATGTGCTAATTACCGTAACTTAATTGCCCTAACATATATGCCTGACATGCAGGCTTTATCCCTATGTTTGGTCATCTACTTACTTATTTAAAAAGGATGTGTTTTGTTCCGGTAGTCCTGCCCTGGATTCAGAACATCTCCAGTACAGTTCCTACTTTCCTCTCAATTGCTCTTCTATATATCAGGTCTGCAGTTACCACATCCTGGATGGCAAGACCCGTAGAATCGAACACTGTTATCTCTGCATCACTTTCCCTGCCTGGTTTTTTACCGCTGACAACCTGGCCCAGTTCTGTATATATCTCATCAACAGAAAAAATTCCATTGGAGATGGGTACATTCACCTCTCCCGAATGAGACGCCTGGGCCACGGCATCTACTACTACTTTTGCCTTTTTCAGTATCATTGGGTCCAGTTCTTCCTTACCGACAGCGTCCGCACCAATAGCATTGATGTGGGTGCCCTCCTTTATCCATTCGGCTTTTACCAGCGGAGTCCTTACGGGGGTAGTGGTAACCAAAATATCACAGTCACACACTTCATGAACATTTGGTTCTTTTATAATCTCCACACCAATCTTTGGCTCCATGTCGGCCTTGAATACGTCCACTGAATCACTGGATGTATCAAATATCTTGACCAGTTCAATATTTCTTACAGATGCAATGGCCTTGAGCTGTGTCCTGGCCTGCCGGCCCAATCCTATCATCCCAACTACTTTGGAATCTTCCCTTGAAAGATATTTGGCTGCCACAGCACCTGCCGCGCCGGTGCGCAGGTCGGTGAGCGTGGTGGCATCCATCACTGCCAGTGGCGCCCCGGTCTCGGAAGAGTTCAGTACCATTAATGCCATGACCGTAGGCAGGCCGCGTTTGGGATTATCAGGATGCACGTTCACCAGTTTTACCCCGGCAATATCAGATCTTTCCAGATACCCGGGCATGACGCGCAAATCCCCGTTATGTGCCTTAAAATCCAGATACAATTTCGGAGGCATCTGCACCCTGTCCAGACCATGCTCCCTAAAAGCGATTTCAACTGCCGGAAGTACATCATTAATGTTTACCAGTTCTTCAACTTCCCTTTTATTCAGCCAGAGTATGTTAATTCCCATGTATTGCAGCCCCATTATTGATTATACCACGAACTTCCATAAAAGTTATAATATTTCCCATTCACCTTTCAAATTCCAGGATGTCCCCAATCCTGATATCGTATGCTTCTACTGTGCCCTGATGCATCTCAATCAGGTATTTTACGCCTTTCATCTGCTTGTGGCCCAGCCAAGGCTTCAACGTGCCGGTACCAATTACTTTTTTATTGTCATCAAGGAAGATTACATCAATGGCAAAAAAGACAAACAGCATATGGACGCCAACCGTCATCGTTTTTCTCATTGAGAATATCATCGCAAAATCCTGTGTTATATCCCTGTGGAACATTAAACCCAGTGCACGGCTGAAAATACTGGTAGCATACTTGACCTCCCTGGCTAAGATTATACCATTATCTTTTAATATCATCAGTAGTAACTGTACGTAGCCATAAATATAATAATGTTAATGTGGTAACCGTAATATTGGAGGAACCAACCAAGAAATGAGTTCAGAAATGTGTGTCGTTTGCGGACTTCCCAAAGAGCTTTGTATCTGTGAAGAGGTCGCAAAAGAACAACAAAGAATTATTGTTAAAATAAATCGAAGACGATATGGTAAAGAAGTTACGGTCATAGACGGACTTGATCCTCACGAAATTGACCTGCACGAACTTACCACCCACCTGAAATCCAAATTTGCTTGTGGCGGAACTGTAAAAGATAACGCAATTGAATTACAGGGCAACCATAAGAACCGGATGAAGGACGTTCTTGTGAAAAAGGGATTTTCTCCAGACCAGATTAAAGTGTGAATCATTTCACACTACTGCCTCTGTTTTCCATTTTTTCTATATTAGCCTATTTGGCAAATTATATGGGTCTTGGGAAATATGAATGATTATGCGAGGTGAATGGTAATTGGCGAAGATATACATGGACAATGGTGCTACGACCAAACCTGATTCAGAGGTTGTAAGTGCCATGTTGCCTTATTATAACGAGCACTTTGGGAATGCATCCAGTCTTCACTCTTTCGGGCAGGAAGCAGCAGATGCATTGGACCGGGCCAGGCAGCAGGTGGCAAACCTGGTGGGGGCACAACCTGAGGAGATTATTTTTACTTCAGGCGGCACCGAATCCGATAACCTGGCACTGAAAGGGATTGCATACCTGAAAAAGAATGCAGGTAAGCATATTATTACTTCTGTTATAGAACATCCTGCCATACTCAATACCTGCAAGAACCTGCAGGATGATGGATTCAGGGTTACTTATGTACCAGTGGACGACCAGGGACTTATTGACCCTGCCGCTGTTGAGGATGCCATCACCGACGATACCATACTGGTATCAATCATGCATGGCAACAACGAAATTGGTACAATCCAGCCCATTAAAGAGATCAGCAAAATTGCACATGATAGGGGTGTGCTGATGCATACCGATGCAGTGCAGTCTGTGGGTAAAATAGCTGTTAATGTCAATGACCTGGATGTGGATATGCTGTCAATATCCGCACACAAGATACATGGCCCAAAAGGAGTGGGCGCATTGTATGTACGCAAAGGCACTAGGCTGGAAAGCCTGGTGAAAGGCGGCGGACATGAATTTGGCAAACGTGCCGGTACCGAGAACATCCCCGGTATTGTAGGTCTTGCAAAGGCTGCAGAACTGGCCGGGCAAAGGCTGGATGATGATGCCAGCCATGTGACTAAGCTCAGAGATGCTGCTATAACGAAGATACTGGGTTCCATTTCAGAATCATATCTCAATGGACATCCCACACAGCGTCTGCCCAACAACGTGCATCTCAGGTTCAGTTATGTAGAAGGTGAATCACTGCTTATGCTGCTTGACATGAAAGGCGTGGCCGTATCAACGGGTTCGGCGTGTTCGTCCAAATCACTGGAACCGTCCCATGTGCTTACTGCACTGGGCATTCCGCCTGAACAGATTCATGGTAGCCTGCGGATTACTTTTGGGCGCGAGAACACCATGGATGAAGTGGACTATGTGGTAGAGAGTCTGGTGGGGATTGTGGAAAAACTCAGGGCTATGTCTCCCATTGCACCAAAACACTGAATTTATATATCTTTAAAAATATTATCATACTTAAATGTACAGCGAAAAAGTTATGGAACACTTCTCAAACCCAAAGAATGTGGGTGAAATCGAAGACGCCGATGGTGTTGGTGAAGTCGGAAACCCTACTTGTGGGGATATGATGAACATATACATCAAGGTCAAGGATGGGAAGCTTTCTGATGTAAAGTTCAAGACATTCGGTTGTGGTGCGGCTATTGCTACCAGCAGTATGATTACTGAACTGGCAAAGGGCAAGACCATTGAGGAAGCCCTTGAGATTACTCGCGATGATGTGGCCCAATCCCTGGACGGGCTGCCCCCAGTTAAAATGCATTGTTCCAATCTGGCTGCCGATGGATTGCATGCAGCCATTGAAGATTATAAGAAAAAACAAGGCACTGATTGAGTGATTTTAACAATTCAAGGTGTAAAATAATGAGACCTCCATGCGAGATAATGGTACAAAAGATTCTGCCTGCCATAAGGGCTGAACTGGCCCGTATCATGATGCAGGAACTGGAAATGTCGCAGCAGAATATAGCCGGACGTCTGGGTGTATCCAAGGCTGCCGTATCTCAGTATGCAAGTTCAAAACGTGGCGCAGATACCGATTTCTCTGATGAAATCAAGAAAGAGCTGAGAGTATTTGCAAATGCTGTTGCCACGAGTGATGATACTACCAAACTCATTGATGATTTCTGCGAAATCTGCAAGAACATCCAGATTTCCGGTTGGCTGTGCAAGGAACATCAGGGCTCATCAGAATTCATTCATGAAGATTGTACCCACTGTCATAAAGTCAGGTCAGAAAAATAGAACTACTGTTCACTACTACAATTACTACTACTACTGTTTTTTATCACTACTTTTCACTACTACTGCCCTTTTAATATTTTCCAGCTTGCGACCATGCGATGAAGTACTGTCAGATGGGAGAGTATTGCCACTACAAGCACTGCCCAATTAAGTAGTCCTAAAAAAGCGCCCAGGATTATCAATAACATCCTCTCTGCTCGTTCAGCGATACCGATTTTCAATTCTCCGGTACCGGCAGCCTCTGCCCGTGCCCGTGAATAACTTACCAGCAGTGAGCCAACAAGGGCCACAGCTCCTAAAATCCAGTCATTTTCTATGTATGGCGGTATTGCCGAATATCCCCCCCACATGATGCCCAAGAAGACCGCTGCATCAGCGTATCGGTCTGACACTGAATCCAGCATGCCTCCGAATTTTGTTACACTGCCGTTCTCCCTGGCCACGGCCCCATCCAGAATGTCAAAGAACCCGCCTATCAGTAACATTATTCCCGCCAGCATCACTTTGCCTGATGCAAAATACAGGCCGGCAGCCACGCAAAAAATAAGGGCCAGGATGGTTACTGTATTGGGATTGACCCTGTTAAACAATCTTGCTATAGGTTTCACCCAGTTGGTCAGTGTATCCTTTTTCTTGTTGAGCAATGTCTGTATCACTCCATACTATTATGCTATCCTGAACATCGTTCCTATCCATCGCTTATCCAGCTTTTGCAGCAGCACCACAGAGACAGCCAAGAGCAAAATGCCAAGCCCTGCAATGTAAAATGTTGCTGTACTGCTATTAATTGGGTAATAGAATGATAAAAGTGTTTGTATTACCAGCACGGGCACCACTGCCAGTGAGAACTGTAACAATATCCTGGCATCCAGCAGGTAACTGTTGGTGAACAGGCCGGTTAGATATGCCACCACTGAACCAACATACGTGGACACTGTCAGCATGATAAAAAGACCGACCCATAAGAGGTCAAGTTCCTGTTTCAGGTAGCCAACTGCAATGAGGTATGGGACTGCCACAATGACTATCAGGGTAAAGAAAATCATCAATTTAGTGCGGATAACATGGGGCATGGACAGGGGTAGTGAATTGTAGCATTCTGATATGTCGATGTTGGATAGCCAGCTGTACAGCAGGGTACAGAAGAAACCTACCATGCCTGCATAGAACAGCAGGGAAAAGCCCAGGTCAATCAGCATGACCGATTCGATGAACCAGGTGACTGCG
>DAOWEE010000346.1 GCA_030638625.1 Methanosarcinales archaeon | reverse complement strand
TATTGTTTTTTCAGAGAACAGAGCGGTTCCCAGAACTTAATCACAGTTGCCGGTGGAGTAGATTTAAATTACACAATTACCGGAATTAAGATTATGACTCATGCTGAAACACCTGGTCTTGGCGCTAAAATTATTGAGCCGTGGTTTACTGACCAGTTTAAAAAAGTGGAAGAGTCTGAATTAATGCTTTCAAAGAAAGGTGGAGCAATTGATACCATTACAGGTGCAACAGTATCATCACAGGCTGTAATCGATGCGATACAGTATAAAATAGATGAAATTCAGGAAAAGGAGACATAGGTGGAATTCATTATGGCCGAAATGACAATCAAGGGTGAATTTATAAGAGGAATCATAAAGGATAATCCAGTATTTGCACTGGTGTTGGGGTTATGTCCGGTACTTGCTGTTACTACTTCAGTTGAGAATGCTTTAGGTATGGCAGGAGCCGCTTTGTTTGTATTGCTGGGTTCAAATGTTATGGTGTCTGCATTGAGAAACCACATTCCACCAATAACCCGCTTGCCCATGTTTATTATAATTATCTGTACTTTCGTTACTATCATAGATATGGTAATGGAAGCATATACTCCACCTTTATACAGGGCATTGGGTATATTCATTCCACTTATTGTGGTCAACTGTATAATAATTGGTCGTGCAGAAGCATTTGCAAGCAGGAATACTGTGAAATTCTCTATTGTTGATGCTTTCGGGATAGGCACAGGATTTTTGCTTGTACTTGTAACAATTGGTGCTATCAGGGAAATCTTTGGTACAGGAATGATAGTCATTTTCGGGTTACATTTAATAAGTATTCCCATAAACCCGGCGACATTTATGATACTTCCGGGAGGAGCTTTCATGACTATAGGAGTATTGATGGCAATGGTCAATTATGGGCGTATCAGAAAATTGAGGGAGGTGTGATAGATGGACACCTTATTTGCCATAGCTATAAATGGGATTTTTGTTAAAAACTTCCTGCTGGTGCAATTCCTGGGCCTTTGTTCATTCCTGGGCGTATCAAAGGAGACAAAGAGCGCAGTCGGTATGTCTGCTGCAGTAATGTTTGTAATGATAATGGCATCTACGGCCGCATTTTTAATATTCTCTTACGTCTTGCAGCCGCTTGGATTAACATTCCTGTCAACAATAAGTTTCATTATCATAATTGCAGCTCTTGTTCAACTGGTGGAATTTGTAATCCGTAAACACAGCCCTCCGCTGTACCGGTCATTGGGAATATTTCTTCCTTTGATAACTACCAATTGTGCTATCCTGGGTGTTGTGGTACTTAATGTAAGACTTGAATATGGATTTGTACAGAGTGTTTTCTACGGTTTTGCAGCCGGTATTGGATATACCATGGTCATGTTGTTAATGTCTGCTATTCGTGAAAGGGTTAACATGCTTCATGTACCTGCTTCTGTCCAGGGATTGCCTCATGCCTTCTTTATTACTACACTGCTTTCCATGGCTTTTGTTAATTTCTTCGGAGTGATACCTACATGAATGATGTATTGTTAATATCCGAATCAGCGATAGTCATCGGGAGCATCGGATTTCTTGTAGGTATTGTGTTGATATGGGCCTCAATAAAATTTGCAGTTGAAACTAATCCTATTGTGGAAGAGGTCATTGAAGTGCTGCCCGGTGCCAATTGTGGCGCATGTGGTTATGCAGGGTGTTCTGATTTTGCCGAAAAAGTGGTGAGTGAAGCTGCTCCCATTACAGGTTGTCCTGTAGGTGGTTTTGAAACAGCTAAACAAGTGGGCTCAAAGCTTGGTCAGGAAGTGAAAGAGGCTGAGAAATTATATCCAAAAGTACGTTGTAATGGCGGCGTTCACTGTATAGATAAGATAGATTATATCGGCATTAACGATTGCAAAGCAGTAATGATGATTTCTGACGGCGAAAAGGGTTGCAGTTTTGGGTGTATGGGCAGAGGTACCTGCATGCGTGCCTGTCCTTTCGGTGCAATATCGATGGATGAAAACCGTCTTCCACATATAAATAAGAATATGTGTAAGAGCTGCGCTGTCTGCGTAAATGAGTGTCCTAACAATATTTTGGTGATGGGACTTGAAGGCGAAACTGTGAATGTGTTGTGCCGATCAAATGATAAGGGTAAGGCTGTGAAAGCGGTGTGTGAGTTCGGTTGCATTGGATGTCGTATCTGTGCAAAGAACTGTCCGGCCGATGCAATAACGATAACCGATTTCCTTGCTGAGATTGACCAGGAGAAATGCACCCAGTGCGGCGTTTGTGTGGAGAAATGCCCGCAAAAAACAATCGAAATGGTGCCTGTGTCGGCCTGATATATATTTTTCATATCATGGCACACATTTCCTTTTTTTATAAACTTAATTAATTATTAAACACCTTCTTTCATATGCTGTATTTATTTATATGCTGAGGGCATCTATTGTTTATTGATATTTTATTCTGGGAGATTGCATGGTAAAATGGGTTGTTGTTGAGTTGAGTGATAGGGAATATCAAGTACTTGAGAACATTGATGAACTTGAGGGCCCTGCTCCACTGAAACTCCGTGAACTATTACGGGAGTATCTTCAAAGCACACCCCGGTTCAAAGTAGATTACCATATTATCCATCTGGAAGAGAAAAAAGAACTCCTGATAGAGATTTTGGAAGCCATCTGGAAGGAATATGAATCATCGTTATCTCCCCTTGAGAGCTGGGACAAGGAAAAGGCAGATGTCGTGCGTGAGAATCTCATGGAAATCAATGCCATACGGCCTGTGGGTTCATTTAATTTTGCCCTTACCGGCCTATTAAAAAAACCGTGGTTGACAGCATACAATAATGTGAGTGCGGTTTTCGATGACATTGATGAATTTAGCCAGGCGTGCATTGCCACCATATATGTGCTGGATTTCCTGTCCAGAGGTACATTTGGCCAAGAACTGCTGAAGGATAGCACTATTTTATTAAATGAACTTTACCTGTTCTCGTATGCGGTTGCAAAGAAAAAGGCACATGAATTCCAAAAGGCCAGGCATTCAGCTTGTGAATGTTCACCCCTTGCGGGCAACCAGCTTGTGGCCTGAACAGATACTTTTTATATTGGTCTTGCCTGTGACCAGGATATCACCTTTGCACTCGGCGGCCCTGGCTGAGACCATGGGTCTTATTAATATGTCGCCGTCGGCATAGGCCAGTCCATCGACTTTGGCCCTGTCCAGTAGTGTGAGGTCGCCTGATGCTTTAATGTTGCCCTCGATATGGGAGTCAGCACCGATTACCGTTGTCTCTGCGGTAATGTTTCCTTTGACCTTTGACCCCCTGCCCAGGTCAAGAGTGCCCTTTACCACCAGGTCTCCCCAGAAGCTTGAACCAGCACCAATGATGGCATTTCCTGGCAGAATAACGTCATTTTCGAAAAAAGAACGTTTTTTTATTATAAAAGTCTCAGATGCTGAATGTCTTTTTATGAACTTCGGGTCCATGGCTACCACAATATATAGTAAATTAATAACATTATGTTTAACTACTTTGAATTAACTTAAACTTTTTGAAAATTTAGTATTACCTTAAAACATGGAGATATGCAGTTATGACACTTCAAATCGGCAGGATAATTCGGGCCGGTACCATAAGTGATGCCTGGTACCGCGGGCTCAATATGATATGGAACCACGGGCATGAGGTTACTGACGAGCGGGGAAGCCGGATACGAGAATACCTGAACTTGATGGTGGTTATTCAAGACCCTTACAATGACAGGATACCGGCTGATATTTCATGGAATGAGGAGCGGCTTGAGGAATATGCCAAGCAGTTGATAACAGGGGAGAATGTGCAGGACTTTGAGTATACTTATGGGCAGCGGCTACGCAACTGGAATGATGAGGTTGACCAGATTGCTTATGTGATAGATAAGCTGAAAAGTAATCCTACCAGCCGCAGGGCTACAGCAGTTACATGGGTTCCTACGATTGATACTGTGGTGGATGAGGTGCCCTGCATGATTATTGATGATTTCAAGATTCGGGGCGGGAAGGTGAACCTGACCACGCTGTTTCGAAGTCATGATTTTGCGGGAGCATATCCGGCCAACCTGTATGGTTTGTCCAGGTTGCTGGAGTATGTTGCCGGTGAAGTTGGTGCTGAGCCGGGTATGATAACCACTATCAGTGCAAGTGCCCACATCTATGAACATGACTGGGATATGGTCGAAGGGATTCTGTGATGTAGATTTTTGGGGAAATGCCTATCCAAGATTCTTTTTAAAATCCATATAAGGTCATACTTTTTAGGGGCATTGTCCTATTTTCCAGTTATTTTTGAGACACAGATTTCACGGATTTACACAGATTTGTATTTACCTTTGCATCTGATATATTCGTTGGAATAACTGGATTATGGGACTGTGTCCTTTTTGTGTAATGAAAAATGTTATTAAGGGTCAGATATACCCCAATAACAGTTTAGTTAGATATTCAATTGTTTCAAATGAATTATTGGTGATTATTATGTGTGCAGCAAGTTCGGATGAAGTTAAGAAGATTAAAAGGAAATGTGCGGTCCTTAATGTGATGGAAGGAAAAGCATGGCGTAATGTTGTGGTCCAGGACCTGAAAACAAAGGAAAAATATATGTTTGGCAAGGTGAAACTGGCGCCGCCTGAGATTAATATTGGTGATGAACTGTTTATTGGGTATGAGGAATTGCCTTATGACCTGCCTGAAGGTTGCAGTAAGATTATTTTGATGGCACTGGATGGCTTGATGCTGGATTGGGCCATGATTACGCCACCTTGATGTTATAGTGCCATTGTAGATTATACCAAGTTATACCACATTATATCAGGTTTTGTTCTTTCAGGCTCAGGAACCTGCCGTCCCCGATTATGATGTGGTCATAGAGTTCGATACCCACTACGCGCCCGGTCTCGACGAGCTTGCG
>DAOWEE010000007.1 GCA_030638625.1 Methanosarcinales archaeon | reverse complement strand
TTTACATTAAGCAATAAATCAAAGTGTCACATTTGGGATGCCGGAGAAAAATGAAGTGCATCGTACAATTTCTCAACAGCTAATATAGTTCCAATAGGAAAGCATATATTGTTGTTTGGGGTTATTTTATATGTTTATAGTTTTGCTTGCATGTTTGATCACATCAAACAAACTAAGAACACTTGTATTAATTATAACTGTCAAACAAGGGGTTAATATAAGCTCAGTTGGTGAATGCAGTATGCGCAGTAAACAGCCAATCCATACGACTTTGAGTGCAGAGGCCATGAGTATACTGGAACGGTATGAGCAGGAGATGGGTGCAAAGAATGTCGTCCTGGAGCATGCACTTTTGGGTATGGATAAACTCCGCTTTAAAGAAAAAATCGATACCCAGAGTATGAGTCGGGCAATTAAAAGGGTAAGAACGGGAATATTTGGTTTTGATGAACTTGTAGAGGGAGGTATACCTGAAGGATTTATAGTAGCAGTAACAGGTACACCAGGTACCGGTAAGACCACATTTTCCATGCAATTTTTGCTTGAAGGGATGATGAACCACGAAAAATGCATTTTTTTCTCTTTCGAGGAGAAGGTCGAGCAACTTATCAAGCAGTCCATTCGTTATGGATGGAATATTGGAGAATATTTGCAAAAAGGATATCTGGAGATATTCGGATTTACTATGCTCTCAACTGAGGAAATTATTGAGATTATTGAAACATTTAAGCCAAAACGAATTGTTTTTGATTCGCTGAATATTTATACTGATATCACTGAGATAAGAAAATCTTCACAATGGCGTAATATTGTAAAGGTGATTAAAGATAAAAAAATTACATGTCTTGCTATCACTGAAAAAAAATATGGTCTTGATGTAAAGGAATATGATGATTTTGATTTTATGGCTGATGGCATTCTTTTCTTTGATAAAAAATTGATGCATGAGTTGGATGTGCAAAAGGACTATTTAATTGAGGTCCAGAAAATGCGATTAACAAAAATCAATGAAATTCCTTATCAGTTTATTTTTTCAGACAATGGTATTGAAATTAAAAGTCCTGCTGGTCTTAAAGTGACATTCGAGAAACATTTTGTAAGTTCGAGATAAAGTTAGGTGAAAATTTTCACCTCACGCTGTCCTGCCAGCCATTCCTAAAAAGTTCTCGATAATCTTCATCCCTACTTCTGTCAACACAGACTCGGGATGGAACTGCATACCCTCCACAGGATACTCCCTGTGCCGCAGCCCCATGATGATACCATCCCTGGTTCTTGCAGTAACTTCCAGCACATCAGGCAGGCTTTCCTCATCCACTACCAGGGAATGATACCTGCCTCCCACTATGGTCGGGGGCAGCTCCACATATATCCCGCTCTGGCAGTGGGTTATCTCAGAGGTTTTACCGTGTACCGGGCCACCCGGCGAATGTATCACCTTTGCACCATAAGCAGCCGCAATGGCCTGGTGACCAAGGCACACACCTAATACAGGAGTATGGGGCCCGAATGTCCTGATAATATCAATACAGTTACCGATATCGACAGGGTTATGGGGATTACCCGGGCCCGGTGAGATTACTATTGCATCCGGGCCAATCCGGCGGACCTCATCCAGGGTAATGGTATTGGGCACCACCATGGTATCAGGTTCAAAAACCGACACATAATCCACAAGGTTCCAGACAAAGGAATCCTTATTGTTCACGAACAGTACCTTCATGTGCTACCCCCCAGCGCCTTTATCATGGCAGCCATCTTCCGCTCGGTCTCGTCATACTCATACGTAGGGTCCGAATCAGCCACAATCCCGGCACCCGCCTGGATGTATGCTTTCCCGCCTTTCATTATAACCGTGCGAATGACGATGGCAAAATCAGCATCCCCATTCAGTGAATAATAACCCACACCGCCGCCGTAAGGACCCCTGGCAGAAGTTTCCAGTTCGTCAATGATTTCCATTGCCCGGATTTTAGGTGCACCTGACAGGGTGCCGGCCGGGAAAATGGCACGCGTGGCATCGAACTGGTCGCACTCATCCCGCAATAGTCCGGTTACCGTACTCTCTATGTGCTGCACATGAGAATACTTCAGCACGCTCATGAAATCCTCCACCTTCACCGTGCCGGGCATGCTTACCATTCTGACATCATTACGTCCCAGGTCAACCAGCATTACATGCTCTGCACGCTCCTTCTCATCGCACAGCATCTCCTTTGCCAGCTTTTCATCCTCCTCAGGTGTGGCTCCTCTGGGGCAGGTACCTGCAATCGGGTTGGTGATGACCTTGCCGTCATGCACGGTCAACAGCGTTTCCGGACTGGCACCGATAATTCCTGTATCATCGAACTCGAACAGGTACATGTATGGACTGGGGTTCACGTCCCTCAATTTTCGGTAGAACTCCATAGGGGTCTGCTTAATATCCAGCTCATATCGCCGTGATATCACTACCTGGAAGACATCTCCGTCAATGATATGCTGCCGGGAACGCCTTACAGCTTCTTCGTAATGCTGCTGGTCCATATTGCAGGCCATATCCCCTGTCACAGAAGTTTGCAGACTATTGGAAATACCAATATGCTCTGCCGCTTCAATGACATTCAGGAGTTTTCGGGCATCGTCCTTTGCTTGTGCATAAACGGACGCGGCATCATCTTCCTCGCCAATGAACGGCGTCATGACCACATGTATTGTGTCGGTCAGGTGGTCGAACACCACTGTCCTGCTTACCAGTGCGAACTGGGCATCAGGGAACCCGGACGTGTGCGCCGATGCTTTGTCCATCCAGCAGTCGTGTATCAAGTCATAGGAGTTGAAACCAATAGCCCCTCCGAGGAAAGTCTGCCTGTCAAAAGTTGTGTTGTTCAAAAGCACGGCACCGTTTGCAGGGAATGCTGCCCTTATCGCATCCAGTGTATCAAAACCTTGCTTAATTTGTCCGGTCAAACGATTTTTTTGCACCCCGGCATCACACACACTGTTCAGGTTATTTGAAACATGCTTTATCAGAGGTGTGAGTTTTGGATATTCCAGTGTTACCACTCTGTCCTTTACCGTGACCACTGCATCCGGGTCAGCCCCTACAAAGGAGAAACGGGCATGACGCTGTTCCTTTTCCACAGATTCCAGTAAATAGGAATACTTGCAGGCTTTGCCATTGTTTTCCCTTAAAGCATGGTACAGTTCAAAGGGTTTGCATCCAGCAACGGTCTTAGCACCCATCTGGATGATGGCGGGTCTGCGCTCTGCGACCAGATTGCAGAACTCGGTTTGGGTCAGATCAAGCTGAATATCATTCATAATAATGCCCCGTGTACCTGTTGGATAAATGTCTTTACCTTGTCCTCGTCTTTACTGCCGCCAGTCTCGACACCAGATGCCGTATCCACTGCATAAGGTCTGACAGTTTTTACAGCTTCGGCCACATTTTCGGGTTTCAGGCCGCCTGCCAACATGACTGGCAATGGTGAGCCTGCAGTTATGGCCTGGCTTATGGTCCAGTCATGAACTGCTCCCGTACCCCCTGTTTTGCCATCTACTTTTGTGTCCAGAAGTATGGCATCGGCAGTGTGTTCCAGTTGTGATATGTATGCAAGTGTATCCTCAACATCAGTGTCCCGGTCGATATGCACAGTTGCTATGAGTTTCAAGCGACCCGATTCTTTTATTCCCTGCAGGTCTTCAACGGCCATGGAACTATGAACCTGTACCACATCAGGCCGCACATACTCTATCAATTCCAGTGCCTGTTCCAGGTCATCCGGCATACATACCATAACAGTAGTAACAAAAGGTGGAGTCCCGGCCACAAGGTCCCTGGCAATCTGCCTATCGACCTTGCGTGGCGTATTGACCGGAACTTCGGTAATGAATCCAACGGCGTCCGCGCCGTAGCGTACCGCCATACGGACAGAATCCATATCCTTAATGCCGCAAATCTTAATCCTGGGAAATGGAAGACTGGTGTGTAACATCTGGCTGCCTGCTGTTTTATACATGAGTGCTCACAGATATTTATTTAACTGGGCAGGTTCACCGGCAATTTTCACGAAACTCTTGAGCTTATCCAGTCCTGCACCATTATCTATGGTCTGCTGTGCCAGTTCCACACCATCTTTCAAGTCATCAGCCTTTTCACCTACAACAAGCGCGGCTGCAGAGTTCATGACAACAATGTCGCGTTTAGCCCCTTTTTGCCCTTTCAATATTTTCACAATATCAGCGGCATTTTCCTGCGGAGTCCCGCCCTTGATATCAGGCATTTCCGCTCTCTTGATTCCCAGTTCTTCAGGCGTCAGCGAATATGTCTCCACTTTACCACGATTCAATTCAGCCACTGTGGTTTGGTCTAGGTTGGATATCTCATCAAGGCCACTGCCGTGAACCACAAATGCACGTTTTGTGCCCAGTAAGTTGAGCACATTTGCCATGGTAATACAGAGGGACTCATCAAACACCCCTATCACCTGGGCTTTGGCATTTGCAGGGTTTGTCAGCGGTCCCAGGATGTTGAACACGGTACGGACGCCCAATTCCTTTCTGGGTCCTCCCACACGCTTCATGGACGGGTGGAACACGGGGGCCAGCATGAAGCCTATCCCTGCTTGCTCAATCGACTGTTCAACTTTTTCAGGAGGCAGGTCGATACTCACACCCAGTTCTTTTAATACGTCCGCACTGCCCGATTTTGAAGTAATGGAATAGTTGCCGTGCTTGGCCACAGGTACTCCTGCCGCTGAGGTTACAATGGCAGAAGCCGTACTCACATTGATGGTATGGGATGAATCCCCGCCCGTGCCGCAGGTATCCACCAGCGTGCCGTTGACTTTTGGGCTGATGGTATTGGCTGCTTTTTTCATGCCCCTGGCCAATCCGGCTATCTCCTGGGACGATTCGCCTTTCATCTTTAGGCCAATGAGGAATGCGCCAATCTGGGCATCAGTGGCATCAGCAAAGATACTGCCAATGGCAGATTCGGCTTCGTCTGAGGTCAGGTCGTGTCCTGATGTTATTTTATTAATAAAATCCTGCATATTGAATCACCTGGATAATGTATATTTTTGTACATTGGTGTATGGATGCGTACACTATATTTATACTTTATGACATCAAAACAGTTATAAGATATGCTTTTGAATTAATGAAAGTTAACAAAAGGACAGGTCCTAAATGAATCCAAAAACTGGTACACAGATCATAGCCGCTTTTATGATAATATCTATGGTGCTCTCTTCAGTGCTTTATTTTATAGGAGATGACGGTTCAAATAATGGAAATATTCAATCCATCAATACGGTAACTGAAGAATATTTCAATGTTGGTGGAGAGCAGGTATTCCATAATTTTAATTCCATAACCGATGGTTTGCAGATGTCAACCCCGAATGTCACATCAGCCACGTTTGTTGATGTGGATTATATTACATATACTGCATTCCAGCCCTGGCATGAACAGCTGTCCGGCAATATTACTACAGTGAAACAATTGATGAGTAGTGAAATTGACGGACTTTATAGTACTAAAACATTACAGATGTATTTT
>DAOWEE010000259.1 GCA_030638625.1 Methanosarcinales archaeon | reverse complement strand
TGGATGCACCCATTGTGCCCCCGAACAAACACAGTAGTAATGCGGATGCGGGGCAGATATGGGGCGATTACTGGACCAGCGAAAACCAGGTTGCAGCTGCAGGCGGAAACAAACTGATTAATTCTGAACTGAATTATGTGACCACTGTAAATGCATTGACCGGTACAGGAGGATTAACTAATGCACAATCCGATGATGGGACATATGAGACCCTGACAGAAGGGTGGGCACCGGAATTTGATAATTATACATATGTAAGCAGTTATTCAAACACTTATGGAAGCACTACAAATTTCGATAATGAAAAAGCAGAAGCGGGATATGCAGATTTATTGGAAACTGCATCAGGGGCCGGTTCAAGCAATTTATATGGTACAAGTGCAAGCGGAACCGGTACAAATCTTCCAGGTGCAACAGGTGAACCGGATGGTACAAGTGCAACTATTGGAAACGGACAACAGGTGACGGTAGGGACATGGCAGAATATTGAAAGACAGAGTGCCGGAAGTATTTCCGCAGTTACAATGTATTCAGTGATAAGTGATGCAGCCGATAAGGCAGATGGTACAATTACTGCATCTACCGGGAGTACATTGGGCTATACAAATGCACCAGCAGCCGGACAAACTTACTCTCAGGATATTAGTGCTGATATCGGTACATGGACATGGGGAGATGTGTCATCACTTACAGTCCAGACTGATGACAGTTCTGGCGGAACCTCAGCTGATGTCGATTCAAACTATCTATTGGTGAACTGGAACTCTGCACAGGAATTGATGTCCACGCAAACCATTAGCAATGTTCCAAAAGCAGATATGCAGTATCTTGAAATAAATTATAAAGTAATTACAGAAACATTTAGTGTTTTTATTTATGATGGCACACAATGGAATAATCGGGGTACTCTGGATTCAACATCACAGACAACCTTCAACTACACACTCACTGCGGAAGAATATTTGAGTGGAACTCCCCAGATTACCATAAAAAGCAATACACATGATGGGACCACGGGTGAGGTATATATCTATTATCTCAGGGTTCACAGCTTCACAGGCGGAGATGTCCCAGCGACCTCCCATTACGAACTCGATTTAATCTATGATGTAATAGGAGTCCCGACATTCAAGAACACAGATTATTTCCTTACCATCAATGGCCTGATGGACAACACAGACAACATAAACCTTGAAATGTGGGACTACGACTCAAGTTCATACCGCTTATACGGCTTGAGCAAATTCAAGACCTCAGACCAGTGGTATAACATTTCCATTCAACCATCATCTGTGAACAGTAGCGGAATTGCAAAGATACGCCTGGTAGACTACAATCGGTCAAGGTATGATGACGTACAGGAAACAGCCAGCTTGGACTTTGCCGGAGTTAGGGCAGATACATACCAATTCTTGCCTTGCCAGTCATGCCATGCAATCAACAAGCACTCAGCAGACGCCAAAGGTCATGTTGCATCTATTGAAGGCTCAAACCTGCTCAATACCACAGATTCAGCTAACTCACGCTGGTGTGCCAACTGTCACTACCAGTCCGCACCCGAGTACAACGGCTCGGCACTGAGTCCGGTACCTCCCACCATAGTTGTGGACAATACAGGTGTTGGCGGCTGGTATGACCACTCAGGCGATATTGCGGGTGGATATAATGACAGCGTATGCCTGGGTTGCCACGGTAACATTACCACAAATTCAGTGATATATATACATGACATCACACCCGGCCAGGGCGGCAGTCCTGACTGTATCAGCTGCCACGATGTGAGCGGTCCGCAAAAGAACGTGGACTTTACCAATATGGCCAGCGGTGCCCATGGCAACCTGAATAGCGGTGCTACTGTTTCTGCTTATTCAGCAGATAACAAGAAGTGCTGGGCCTGTCACGGTACTCTCGCCAGCGGGGATGCGGATGAGGCAGACCAGCCAACCAACCATAATGACACAATGTATAAGAATCCGCGAACGTGTCCTGATTGTCATGAAAACACTGATGTTACCACCAATTTCAGTGCACCACAGGTAATCGAACATGTCCAGAGTGCAACAGATACTCCCACAAACGATTATTGTTCCCTGTGCCACAACAACAGCCTGACATCCATAGGTGAGTCAGACGGTTTCGGTTTATCATCTGGCGGCAGTGCCATCAATGCAACCTCATCCCACTACCTCAAAGATGCAAATCTCAATCTCATGACCACAAGTGCTCACAGTGAAGACTGTACCTGGTGCCACTTCACCAACAGTGGCAATGCTTCATGGAGCACACCGGTTGACCCGAGACTGGCTTTCGGCGAACTGCATAACGGTAAGGTAAACGCTGATTGCTACAATTGCCATGTGGATAGTAAGACCACTCCGGCAACATTCCATGATGCAGAACTCAATCCGGGTGTAGGTTCAGGCCCCAACTGTATGAGCTGCCATGATACATCTGATGTGGGTACGGATAAAGGCCATATTGATTACAGTGTGTACAATTCATCCATCCACGGCGGTATAAGCACCAACGATAGCATCACCAACCCCAACGAAGCATGCTGGGCCTGCCATGGTGACGGTACTTCAGAAGGCCACAATACCACAGGAGATGCTTTTGGCAAGGGTGCATACAAGAACCCGTATATCTGCGAGGACTGCCACGTATCCGGCGGTGCAAGATATGCTTGGGCTACCGGATTATCATCAACACCAGCTGACCAGGTAAGCGAACACTTTACCGGAGCATCTGAGATTTCAGCATCCGGTAATGCCAACACTACATATTCATGTCTCGTGTGCCACGAGGATACTGGCGAGATGTTGCTCTTAAACGCTGACCCTGATGCCAACCTCACAACCTGGACAAATGGCGGGGATGGCTACAATCCGGAAATAGGCAATTCCACCAGCCCGTACCACTACGGTAAGAAGAGGACAGACCTCACCCCGGATACAGATGCTTATTGTAATTACTGCCACAGCAATGCATCAGCATCATCCATCTGGGTCTGGGACGATTCCACTCATAATACATCCATCAAAGAACACACTACTGATGGCAGTGCAGATGTGAATAATGCCACTACACTCAACTGTGCTGACTGCCACTCAACAGGCAGGATACATAACAGCACGCTAACAGTACCGGCAGTATCTGACTGGGACGCAACAGGCGGCCAGGACAGGTGTGCACCGTGCCACATCCAGGGTGATGCAGGTTCAAATCTTGAAGTTTTAAACACCATGCACAACACCTCTGCCAACATTAATGACTGCGGTTACTGCCACAATTCTGATGTGTTTGCAGCCGGTAATGCCAACTTTGGTGTCCACTCGGATAACCTGACAGCAATGCCGCCCACAGTGGCAGATACCTGTACAGAATGTCATACCAACCTAACCTGGGTGTCACTGGAGATAAAAGAACATACAGTTGACGGCAGTGCAGATATCAATGCACCAACTATGACCTGTGATAACAGTTCATGTCATGCAAATGCGGCAGTGCACAGCAGCAGTCTTGCGGTCCCGTCAACATCGGCATGGACATCCACAAAGAACGATATGTGCAATCCGTGCCACCTGAGTGCGGATTCGGGTTCAAGCCTGAACGTGGCCAACGAAATACACAATACTACAACAACCGGAATCACTGACTGCGGCTACTGCCATAACGTGGAAGCCTTTGCCACCGGCAATACATACCAGAATATCCATTCAGCCAACCTGACTGCCACACCACCGGCACTGGCAGATTCATGCACCAAGTGCCATACCAATACCACCTGGGTATCTAAAGAAATAAGGGAACACACCAATGATACATCAGCAGATATCAATGCTACATATATGACCTGTGGAAATAGTTCCTGTCACGTTAATGCAGCAGTACATGGCAGCAGTCTTGCTGTCCCATCGATCAGTGAATGGACTACGGGCCAGAACGATATGTGCAGACCGTGCCATGAGCCTGCCGATACCAGTGCAAGCAAGTATGCATACGACCAGGCACACAATCCATCAAATGCCGCATCAGGAGATATAACTGGCTGCGGTTATTGTCATAATTCAACATCCCAGACCCCAGTATCCTTTGGTCTGCATGACGCAGATATACAGGAATCGGTTCCCGGTTATTCCAACTGTGTGGCCTGCCACAACGGCACATCAACGTACGTTGGTGCCGCAGATGTAATCTTCACACACTTCCCTGGTGCTCCAGAAGACAAGGGTAATACTTCCCAGAGCGACCGGGACTGTGAGGAATGTCACGGATTAAGTGTTGGCAACAGCATGCACACATCCGGCATGGTCAGCAAGCCCGCAGACGGATGTCTTGAATGCCACCAGACCAAGACCAGTAGTTTCAATGCCACCACTGTAAAGGCGACCATAGATTCATATGCACATGACAAGACCGGA
>DAOWEE010000355.1 GCA_030638625.1 Methanosarcinales archaeon | reverse complement strand
GCGATGAGGGACTGGTGTGCATCCCGTAGGGTTGTATCTGTTATTTTAACCTGCGTCATCGTCTTATCCTCGACATAATATGGTATTAATCCATCGATTATTACAGCCTGAAATGCCCGGCATTCCAGTTCCCTTTTGACTGGATACTTGCTATTTCCCTGGCTCTGTCTTCTATAGTGAACTTGCGTCTCAAGATGCCTTGAATATTAAAATACTCTTCTACTGGTCTGCAACTCTCGAATTTACTTTCGTACAGGAAAGTTACAATAAGCCGACATATTTAAATAACTTATCATAATTTGTCATATCAATTCCTTATGGGTAATAAATATCATCCCGGCTGGCAAACAAAACTTCAGGTTGATACGCCAAAAGTAAAAGTGCTGTTATTACTGGAACAATGAAACAACCCGGAAAAATAACAAAATGAGCTGATATGATGGAACTGCAAAATCCACAACGACAACTACCAAAAATCAGTGAGAACGCATGGATATCCGAAACTGCGGTAATTGTCGGGAATGTGACTATTGAAGATGATGTGTTCGTCGCCCATAATGCAGTAATCAGGGCTGATGAGAGGGACTCCTCCATTATTATCGGTAAAGGCAGCAATGTACAGGATAATGTGGTGATACATGCCCTGTCAGGTTCGGCAGTGTCGATTGGCAGCGCCACTTCCCTTGCTCACGGATGTATCGTCCACGGACCATGCCTGATTGGTGAGGGATGCTTTGTGGGTTTCAGTGCTGTGGTGTTTGACTGCAATATTGGAAACGATGTAGTAATTCTTCATAATTCAACCGTCCGGGGGGTCACCATACCTTTCAATAAGGTGGTGCTGGATGGAAATATTATCACCGAACAGGAAGATGTAGGGAATCTTGTAGATATCACGCAGGATCTGGTTGAATTCAAATTTTCGGTTATTAAGGCAAATATGGAACTTGCGGATGGTTACCGGGAATTGGCAAGGTAAAGACTGACTGTTGATACTAAAAAGAGATGACTTAAATCATGAAATTTCGGATTTGTTAACAGCTATATTTTTTTAAAACTATACCACACATATTATAATATTGCGATAAGTATATATGTTGATGTCACCATCTGTGTTTTGGATATTGCGTTATTTTGTGGGAGATTAAACGCTACCAAATTTAGAAAGATGGGGGATTTTACCCATAAGTTACAGTGGGGAATGGGGAGTTCAAAAGGGTACTTGAGGTGTGTATGAGCAAAACAAGAATCCAGATTTAATTTCCCTTGAAAATGCAGATCCCTGATCAAACACCAAAGGGAGATTCAACTATGAAGAAGATGAAAATATGGCTTAGTATATTCCTATTGATTATTGTAACAGTGGGAATCCAAGCAGCGAGTGGATTAACTCCACAGGAAGAACTGGGGAAGTTAATATATTTTGATGACGATTTATCTGTACCGAAAGGGCAGTCATGTGCAAGTTGCCATGAACCCAGCGCTGGATTTGCAGACCCTGATTCAAGCCGAGCGGTTTCACAGGGAGCTATTCCTGTGAGATTCGGGAACCGTAATTCTCCAACAGCCGCATATGCAGCATACAGTCCGGATTTCCATTACAATATGACTGAAGGGATGTACATCGGCGGCCAGTTCTGGGACGGAAGGGCAGCAAACCTGTCAGAACAGGCAAAAGGCCCATTCCTGAATCCGCTTGAGATGAACAATCCCAGCAAACTTGCGGTTATCATTAAAATACGCAATTCTGACTATGCTGACCTTTTCGAAGCCGAATATGGCACGGATTCACTTAAAAATGTAGAAACTGCCTATGACCAGATGGCGGAAGCCATTGCAGTATTTGAGATGACAGAAGTGTTAAACAATTTTAGTTCAAAGTTCGACCAGAACCTGACCGATGGTGTTCCATTAACTGAAGAAGAACAGTGGGGTCTTGAACTGTTCAATGGTAAAGGTAATTGTTCAGCATGCCATCCAAGTGAGCCAGGA
Source organism: Methanosarcinales archaeon (assembly GCA_030638625.1). GTDB lineage: Archaea > Halobacteriota > Methanosarcinia > Methanosarcinales > Methanocomedenaceae > Methanocomedens_B. The sequence continues at coordinate 1,013 of DAOWEE010000355.1, read as the reverse complement.
CCATATGCAGCTGAACCCCTGTTCACGGATTTCACCTATGATAACCTGGGTACGCCGAGCAATCTTGGAATGTTGGGAGATTCGCCAGAATTAATGGATTACTATCCATTCTACTACAGGCCGATTGCACCCAAGTTTAATCCGGATAGATTAGGTTTCGTGGATTACGGACTGGGCGCGATAGTGAATGATACTAATGAGTCAGGGAAGATGAAAGTCCCAACCCTCAGGAATGTTAATGTAACGCCGCCATACATGCATAATGGAGTGTTCACGAACCTTACACAAGTTGTGGATTTCTACAATACCAGAGACAATGTATCAGCAGGGTGGCCAATGCCTGAAGTGAGCGAGAACGTAAATACAGACGAATTGGGGAACCTTGGATTAACTGATATGGAAGTAGCAGCTATCGTTGCCTTCATGGAAACATTGACCGATGGTTATGTACCTTAACCATAAGAAAAAGGTTTCCGGGTAAGTAAAATATGATTGTGTGATTGCGTGTGATTTTATACACGCAATCCTTTTTTTTGAAAAAATATTTTTGTAAGCACTTAATTCCGCCACATATTATTCCTTTAAAGTCCTGATAGTGACAAGATGTACTGTTACACCCAGGGCTAAAAGGACTAAAATACTGGAAACCAGCAGGTTTTGGACTATGAATATAATTGAAAACAGCATTGTGAACCATAACAGCGAGATGACATAAACCTTCACTTTTAACGTAATCCCTTTTCCTTCCCTGTAATCCCTGATGTAGGTACCAAACCATTTGTTGTTCAAAAGCCAGCAATAGAACCGTTTAGAACTTCTGGCATAGCATGCAACTGCAAGTAAAAGAAAAGGGGTCGTAGGCAAAAGAGGCAGCAATATGCCAAGCAATCCCAGCCCTGTAAAAATAGTGCCTGCAATGACCAGTATCCCTCTGGTCAACCTATTAGACATCATGCCTGGGCAATAATCGTCCTCTGTTTTATCTTTAGACCGGGTAGTAGAAACTGACATTT
>DAOWEE010000141.1 GCA_030638625.1 Methanosarcinales archaeon | reverse complement strand
CAGTATCCCGCAGACCTTTTTCTCATTAATGAGAATATCATTGGGCCATTTGATCTGTGCAGCAATCCCCATATCAGCCAGGGTTTCAGCCACAGCCACACCCGCCACCAGCGTCAATCGGTAGATATGCTCAGGAGAAATATCAGGCTTAAGGATAATCGATAACCAAATCCCGCCCGGTGGAGAATACCATTCCTTGCCCATCCGCCCCTTGCCCTCAGATTGCCGCTCAGCTACTATGAGCGTCCCGTCCGGGCAGCTGGGAGCCAGTTCCCTGGCTTTACGGTTCGTGGAATTAATCTCATCAAAATAATACATCTGTTTACCGATAAAATCGGTGCCCAAGTCCCTCTGCACTTCATCCTGCAATAGCAAGTCAGGCGCACTTACCAACCTGTAACCCCTGTTGGTCACAGACTCCACCAAAAATCCATCCTGGCGCAAAGATTCGACATACTTCCAGACCATAGTCCTGGATACACCAAGGTTTTCAGCAAGTTCCTCACCCGAAACGTATGCATCCGGATTCCTCCTGAGGACATCCAGAATCTCTTCCCTGTGGCCCATAATTACTTATTAGGTTTATTCAGTGAAAGGTTTTCCCTACCGCTGATATACGTCCTCACAGCCGCAGATATGGCAGCCACTTTATGGTCATCAGCACCAATAGCAGAAGCCAGGGTCGTCCCCTTTTCTTTCTCCTGTTCAACCACTTCTGCCACCCTGGACATTATGTCGAAATCCTCGATAAAATGGGTTGACAGTTCAGCATTTGTGTAATGAGGACTTCTCAATACAGCCTTATGGAACGGAATATTGGTGGTCACTCCCCCAACAATGTACTCATACAGTGCCCGCCTCATCTTCTCAATAGACTCGGTCCTGTCACGGCCCCATGAAATTAACTTGGACACCATGGAATCATAGAAGGGAGAAATGGTATAACCAGTATGCACACCACTGTCCACCCGTATCCCGGGACCACCCGGCGAACGGTAGCGAGTTAACTTACCCGGGGATGGCACAAAATCATTCAACGGGTCCTCGGCATTAATCCTGCATTCCATGGCCCATCCGTTAATCTTAATATCTTCCTGCTTCCAGTCCAGGGTCTCACCGGCCGCAATATGTATCTGCTCCCTGACAAGGTCCAGCCCGGTAACCATCTCGGTTATGGGATGCTCGACCTGCAATCTGGTATTCATCTCCAGGAAGTAGAAGTCCCCGTTAGAATACATGAATTCCACAGTACCCGCATTAGTATAATCTATAGCCTTTGCAGCTTTTATGGCAGCTGCACCCATCTCATCCCTCAATTCAGGTGTCATGACAGGCGAAGGAGACTCCTCAATAAGTTTCTGGTGCCGCCTCTGTATGGAACACTCTCTCTCATTCACATGCACAGTATTACCGTGTGAATCAGCCATTATTTGAAATTCAATATGTCTGGGACTGGCCAGATATTTCTCCATGAAAATGGTCGAATCCCCAAAGGTGGACTGCGCCACTTTCTGGGTGGACTGTATCGCATCTATGAGTTCAGCATCATTATGTGCTATCTTCATCCCAATCCCGCCGCCACCCGCAGCAGCCTTTACAATGACCGGATATCCAATTTCCTGTGCGCCTTCAATGGCAACAGCATTATCCACGATTTTTTCTGATATGCCCGGAATTACAGGAACACCTGCTTTTTCCATGGTCTTGCGTGCCGTAATCTTACTGCCAGCGGAATCGATGGATGCACTGGACGGCCCGATGAAAGTAATACCAGCTTTCTCGCATTCACTTACAAAATCAGCATTCTCAGCCAAAAACCCATAACCCGGATGTATGGCCTGGGCCCCTGTTTTTTCAGCCACATCAAGGATGCGGTCGCTCCTCAGGTAACTCTGGCTGGCCGGAGGCAGACCAATATAATGTGCCTCATCAGCATATTTTGCAAACAATGCATGACTGTCAACCTCTGAATATACAGCCACGGTTCGTATATTCATCTCGCGGCAGGCCCTCATCACCCTTATGGCAATCTCGCCCCTGTTTGCCACCAATATCTTCTCAAACATCAGGATAACCTCTAACTGACTACCATGATAATGTCACCGGCAGTCACGAAGTCGCTTTCCTTCACAAAAATCTCCCCCACAACACCGCTGTGTGAAGCAATAATGTCATTCTCCATTTTCATAGCCTCGACCACAGCCACAACATCCCCTTCTTGAACAGCATCACCAGGTTTGACCTTCAGCCCCAGCACCATACCCTGCATACTGCATTTTATTCCCCCTTCCACAGAAGCGGGAGGTGTTGCCTTATTCTCTTGAATGACCATCTCACCGGTAGGTTCGACTTCCACCTCGAAGACCTCACCATCCACTACCACCTTGAACTGGTTGTATACATGCTG
>DAOWEE010000155.1 GCA_030638625.1 Methanosarcinales archaeon | reverse complement strand
TTACTCCATAGGTCTGGTCGAGGGGATACAGTGCCCTGGTAAGCCCTGTAGTGTTGCAACTGACCACCCTGGCAAAATCGAGGCCAATGGCATCAGAATAATTTGCCTCTGAATTGAAACTGAAACCTGCAACTTCATGATCCTCCCCGCCCTGCCAGATAGCCTTTATGCCATGCTTCCGGTATAGTTCTTTATAGGCGGCTCCCACGCCTCCGGGAGTACAATCCACCACCAGGTCTGCATCTGCCAGCAGGTCATCCAGTGTACCTGAGACTTCCATGCCGTCCTGCTTGAAACTGTCTATCTTATCCGGGGATGCTGCATACAGGTCAAATCCCCTGTCATTTGCCAGTTTAGCCTCAAAACTGGGACGCGTTTTCACAACACCCGCAATCTCCATATCATCCTGGGCAGCAACCGCATCTGCCACACGTTTTCCAATTGTACCATACCCATTTATTGCAATCTTAGCTTTAGACATATATTTCTCCCTCAATGGAAATATAACCAATATTTAATAGTGTTCCTTGTTCCTTAATACAACATAACCTAATCGATTTTCTGTATCAGAGCTTCCTGTTTAGTGATATCCACACGTAGTATTTTCCCCTTAACCTGCATGGTATCACCCAACATCCCGGTTATTGTTATGTCTTCATCGTTGACAACTAACCGTACAACATCCTCCATCAATAATTTCGTATCTGTTCCGTCAACCAGCATGGCATTTAATTCACACATAGTAATCAAATGATAGATTGGTTAGAGATATAGATAAAATGTTCGAGCAAATGAAAAGCAAAACACTTTATATTCTCTGGATATTAATTACCTCAAATAATCTCGGAGTAAAACGTGATGGAAGAACTGTTGAAAACGTTCACAATACCTGATAACACCAAAATGGAAGAGCATTCTATAGTGGTGAATGGCGGAGCCATAGTAGGCAACTATTCCGACGTAGGGTTTGGCATTATAGCAGATTCCATCATCGCTGGAGAGAGGGTCCGAATCAATGGCAATATAATTGGTTCTGAAGAGATACGCATAGATATGTGGTCCCATGTCAGCGGTGACGTGAGAACCAGGAACGAAGCCTATATAGGTGAATTTGTTAACATTGAAGGGAAACTCGTCGTAGCCGGGAATCTGGACATCGGTAAAAATGTCAAGATTGGCCGGGGTTTTGAGGCTAAGGGATTGATAATTGTAAGAAATCCCATTCCCGTAATCATATACATTTACCTTTATCTTACAGAAATGTTGAGATTGGGCAAAGGCGAGGAAGTTGAAAAGGCATTAAGTGAACTTTTCATTGATGAAAATGATGACATTGATGAGGATAAACTGCTGATAATTCCCAACGGTTCAAAGCTAGATATGGAAACCATCAGAGTGCCGGATAAGGCAAATATCGGCAGTGGGTGCCGGTTGATGGGGAATATCAGGGCTACATCACTGTTGATGGGGGGCAATAATACTCTGTTTGGCAGCATTAAAACCATGGATGATATTGTTATCGGAGAGGGGAATACCATCCACGGCAATGTGGTCACTAAAGGAAAGGTGAGCGTGGGTAAAGGCACGCACATTCTTGGTGAGATAAATGGCGGCGAAGTAACTGTACATGAGGATGCAAAGGTGGACGGCCCAATGCGTGCCCCTGGCGGTGTTACAATAACCAGGTTCGAAATCGAAACTGAACCGAAAACGGGTGGTATACTGGATATGGTGCCAGAGCCAGCTGCTAAAAAGCCTGTTGCCAGGAAGACTGCTACTGATAAAACTGTGGCTGCAAAGAAGCCAATTGAAGAAATATCAGTCATCCCGAAGAAGAGAATGAATACCGCTATCCGGCTTTCAGACGTTGAAAAAACCACTGTTGCAAAAGCAAAACCCAAACCTAAAACCACTAAAAAGAAGAGCACTGCCGGAACAAAGGCTGCTGCAGGTAAGGCCAAAACTAAGAAAGCCGTAACTACTACCAGGAAGACTGCGGCAAAAAAGAAGACTGCAACCGGGGCAGAGTCTGAAAAGGAAATCGCGGCTGCCAAGACTGTTACTGAAAAGAAGACGACAGTCAAAAAGACTACAACTAAAAAAGCCGCCACTGGTAAGACTAAGGCCAAGAAGGCCACTACAAAAAAGAAAGCAGCTACTGACAAAACTGCAACTGAAAAGAAAACTACAAAGAAGAGTACTACTAAAAAAAAGGCAACTAAATAATTTGCCTTTTAAAATACAGTTACGCTTTTTACTCCTGGTACTTTCATCAGTTCATCGACAAGGTCACCAGGTATCTTATCATCAGTTATTATAGTGAGTTGTGGATGTTCTGTCAAATATGGGTCGTCAGTTACTGCCTGCCTGATGCTTAAACCCCGGCGTGCCACTGCGGTGGCCACACTGCCCAATATGCCTGTTTTTGACGCATCCCTCGGTGTTATGACCAGAACCCCCAAACCTAATTCTGGTGCCACATCTTTCAGGAAAGGTATGCTGTGAATATTGCCAAAAATGCTGCCAAGGGTCTCGTCATCCAATATCACTTCGCAAGTAGAATCAACTACACGCCGGTCCACTTCAATCTCCCTGGCTACCTGGGTATGGGGTATCTCGATGCTGCCAGACACCACACGCCCCTGGTCATTGACCTGAAAACCGCGCTCCAGCAGGAGCTTGATAACCTTCTCCTGTGCAGGATGTTTTTTAAAGTTGTTCAGTATTTTGCTCCACATGGATCAGTACCCTGTCAATTCATTTTTTAATGAGCATCAATATTTAATTAATAATTCTTATATCCATTCATAATGTGCCATAACCTCTGGCCTGAAATCAAACAGGAGACTTCCTTCTACATACCCGAAGAACAGGCATCCCTTACAATCCTGTCCAGTCCTGGTCCGTGTTTCCTTTGACGTCTTCCAGACGTTTTCCAGCCCCTCGGTCACATGACCAAGTCGTTCTTTTTGTACCCGGCAGTGTTCTATCCAGCCGTCCGATGTGACATTCAGTATAATATCCGCGGCACGGCATTTGAAATCCATGTTACGGTCCCTCACCATTTTCAGGTATGTCAGGGAATTTATGATAGGATATCCTTCTTTCTTCAACTTGATGATACCGTCTACGGTCTTCTCAAATTTTGCCGTATCCTGTATTTCAATCCTGCCCCAGACATCTTGTTCGATACCATCAGATACGTGCAACGGTTCAAATGACATCCAGGCTCCTATCTCCCTGGCCAGATGTATCAGCGGCTCAATATCATCCAGGTTTTGCCCAGATATAACGCAGTTCATCAGTATAGGATTCCGTCGCCCCTCCTTAGCTGCTTCAATCCCGGCCAGAAGCTCATCGAAATCCATGCCCCGGATTTTCTTATAAGAGTCAATTCCGTCAACTGATACTGACAGGTAATCCACCACATCCAGTTCATGTGCCCGCT
>DAOWEE010000250.1 GCA_030638625.1 Methanosarcinales archaeon | reverse complement strand
CTGAATATCTTGCGCGCAAGCCTGGTCACCTCAATTTCAGTATCAGGGGCCGCATGCCTGGGTATGTTGACATTGAGCAGGTCAACGCCAGGTGGCAGACCCGACTCAAGCACTTTCCTGGCGATGCGCCTCACGACCTGGATGCCGACCTGGAAATCGTATTCATAGGCGCGCAGGTCATCGAATTTGTCGCCCTCGTCCAGTACCTGTATGGATGCTGCAATGGCAGGAATACCGTAACTGGCTGCCTCCATTGCCGCACCGATGGTGCCTGAAGTGGTCACACTATCGGTACTGATGTTCTCGCCAATGTTGAAACCGGAAACCACCAAATCAGGCATGGCTTTCAATATCGAGAATATGCCCAGTATCACTGAATCGGTTGGGGTGCCGCCCACGGCATATGCCTGCATGCCGTCTATTCCTGCCTGGTTTATCCTGAGTGGTTCGAAAATTGATATGCTGCGCCCCACCCCGCTTTTCTGCATGGACGGTGCCACAACGGTCACATCGCCCAGGTCATGCACGCACTGGTATGCCGCCTTTATCCCGGCAGCATAAACGCCGTCGTCATTGGTTACAAGTATCTTTTTGGTCATGTTATTCCTGCGGTATTTGATGACTTTAATGTTGAATAAACTATTCGTTAATTAAAAATTGTCAAATCATTTTAGGTTGAAGTCTAAATAGGAAATTAACATTACAAAAACATTGGACTAAAACGGTTAACTAGTTAATCACCGTTTTTCGATTATTGAAACATTAGGAAATGAGCGATCTATACCTTCTTGTATCTCTTGAAAATTCCTATTAGTATAATTCGGCTCGAATAATACACATATTATATTTTTGTAATACTTTGAATATTTTAAACACTTCGTAGTTAATGTATTTAGTGCTTGAGTGTCAGTCGGTCCTTTTACCTCGATTGCAATATCATCGATTATGATATCTGGTCTTGATGCACCAGTCTGTATCTCTACTTTTGCACTCGGAAAATGAGCTTTTAACCATCCTTGAAGTTCGGTATGATAACCAAATTCATTCCGATATTTTCGTGAGGGGGTGAATTTGTTTATACATTCAACCACGTTGTAGAGTAATGTTTGCTTCATTTTTTCTTCTTCATCCCGCCTCTTACACTCGTCATCATACCTTTTCCACCCATCGATTTCATCAGATGTACCCCATTTTTCATATCCAAATCGATCAATAAATTTTAAAAGACCTTTTGCGATTTGTTCATCTTCATATTTTATTTTCTCAGAAGCTCTTTGCCGTTCTATTTTTCGTATTTCAAATTCTCTTTGTTCTTCTTCATTTTTTCTATTTCTTAACCAAGCTAATAACAAAATAGTTGTAAATGAAAAAATAATCATAATCAAAGCTATGTTTTGGTTTATCCAAAAAACAACTTGAGTTACAAAAATAGTTATCTGATTCACCAATTCAATAGTCCAATCAATAATAGGTTTAACTATATGAGTCCAAGCAAGGTAAATAACTACAATGATAATGACAATAATACCTGCTAAAGTATCATCTTCTTTTTTTGCGGCCATAATTTTTACGTTTTCAATAGATTGTTAATTACATAATAATTTTACTATATCAATTAAAGATTATTTTGGGGCACTTATTTTTTAAACTTCATAGTACAAATATAAACAAACCAACAGCTCCCCTTCTTACCCACTTCTCATACACTTAAATATATAATTGGCACAATACAACAATCCAGTTATACAGTAAAAAGTCCAGATGCAGGTGCGACTAAAAATCCGTGTAAATCAGTGAAATCTGTGTATTTTTATATTTTCAGACACGGATTAACAACGATTGACACAGATTTTACCTAAAGTCGGTGTCAACAAAATAACTTATTTTTAGAACAGTGCCCATATATTGCAAAACCAGCATGACTTTAGGTTGTTTAATGAAAATAGATAATATTTCATAATAAAAAACGGATGTTTTTATCTTAGAATAAGACTTGTTATTCACTCCATGGACATAATGATTGCAGAGTATGCAGTAGGCGCAGGCGAGGGCGGCACCATACTCCTGGAAGGCAGGGCCATGCTGGACGTCCTTGTCAGGAGTTTCACCGCCTCAGGGCACAAAGTACTCTACCCCACAACCGGCACCGTACTACAATCTGGGACCGCAGTTGAGACCGACGATTTTGAGCAGACTGTGGAGCAGCTATCCAGCCAGTGCGATGCCGGCCTGGTAGTCGCACCCGATGAACTGCTGGGCGACCTGACCGAACTTGTGGAGGAGAACACGGTAAACCTGGGCTGTCCTTCAGGTTCT
>DAOWEE010000002.1 GCA_030638625.1 Methanosarcinales archaeon | reverse complement strand
TCTCCCAGTCCCTTTTGCTTTTCATCATAATCCAAAAACGATGCATCCACTCCAAATTCACGTAGGATACGCTCTACAGGGGGCAATATCTGTTTCTTTATGTAATAATTAACATCCAACGACAGTTTCTTCTCTTTCACATATTCAGGGTCTTCTGCCTTGTCAGCAAGCAGTCCAGAACCTGCTATTATCACAAAGGGAATCCTGTCCCCGATTGGGGGTACAAAACCTGATCGTTTTTTCATTTTCTCGATAACCATGACATGAGGCTGCTTGTTCTGGTAATTCTCACTCTTCTTGGTATACCTGCGAGTGAGTGTCAGGTCTTCCAGGACTGAGGGGTCTTTTTCAAGGTCAATGTTGCGCACACTGTTGATAATTCCTCTCACATAACTCACCGCATCCTCTACCCGACCTTCCTTAAGTACCAGTTCGAGTACCCGGTTCAGGGTTTTGCTAGTAAGTTCACACCAGTCCCGCCTAACCGTTTCCATGCCCTTGACCTTGATGCTATCAGACCAGCCATCGGCAGATGGTTCAAATACCCATAATGCATAGCGTTTCTTGGCAATGAATATTGAGCGCCTGGCAAAACTTTCGAATTCAAGTTCCATGGGGTCAGGCAATTTCGCAGACACAATGCCTGCGATTTTCCGTCCCACTGCCCCGGCATTCTCCAAAGAGATGCCTTCAGGGAATAGTTTTACGAACACACTGTCCGTATCCCCGTAGACCACGGACAGGTCGGTCTTTTGCAACTCATCAAGTTTGAGTCCCGCCCCTGAGAGTTCTTCCTCAACAAAAGCATCACCGTTGGAAAGATAGATGCTACCAATCCGGTTTTCCACCAGGTCCCTGGTATTCAGGATATTCTCCCTGCCATAACTGGTCACCGAATTCGCCATTGTGAGACTGTACAGCCGTGCCCTGGTATAGCCCGAATAACCGTAGTAACTGTTAAGCAGTATTTTAAGGGCAAGCTGTGTGGCGTCCAGGGCACGGGCTTCGTCCCCTGATGCATGTTTCATCTTCTGTTTTGTTTCAACCCTGCTCTGAAGCAGCCCTTCCAGGATGGAAGGGACAATACCCTTCTGCACCTGCGCAGATACGAACCTGCCGCCCGAAGGAGTGGTCTCAAAGTCCACGTCGGTTTCGGTGTTCACTATCTCGGTAGTATAGCACAGGTTGTGGGCCATCATGATGGTGGGGTAGAGCGACTTGTAGTCCAGTATCACCACATCTTCCAGCAGCCCCTTTTTTGGGTCCAGTACCTCGCCGCCCTTCAGTTCATCGCTTATCATGTGCCGCTGCTTTGAGGTATCATTGTCAGGTTTGGAGGGCATCACCCTGTTATGGGCGCGGTACTCTTTCATGAGAATATTCTCAACCATATTGGTCTGGCCGCCGTCGAGTATATCCTGCACAAGGGTGCCGCTGACCTTTGACAAAGCCCAGAACTTATCCAGCAGGCTGAGCTTGAGCAGCAGTTCCATTGCCAGTTCAGAATCTCGCCTGGCATAATCTACAAATAATTTGAACTTATCACCGGTGTCGTGCCAGTATTCTTCCATCTCTGAGGGTTTGACATCCAGTTTTTCCCTGCCCAGCAATTCCTGTGCAGAGTTCTTGAGCGTGTAGCGCTTTAGGCTGAAATCCCGCCTGATGATGGGGAGCGCGTCCACCACCACCCGCCCGGTGATGTTTATTTTGGTCATGGTGCCTATCTTGCGATAGTAGACCGAACGACTGTCCCTGCCCATGACCGACCTGATTTTCACCTTGCGCTCTTTTTCAAGGGTGCTTATCCTGTCCACGATATATGGTATGTCGAAGCCATTAGAGTTGTACCCGACAAATACATCCGGGTTGTATTCCTTGATTATCTCGAAGAACCGCTCAAGCATTCCTATTTCGTCAGTGAACGCCTCAGAATCACTATCAAGCCCGTCGGCTTCTTTGCTTACGAGAACTACGGTGCTCTTGCCATTACAGGCCGGCTCAAAGGCGCAGCTTATCATGATTATCGGGCTTTGGTCGGGTGTGGGCATTGCGCCGTCAATTGGCAGGCATTCTATGTCGAATGCCATATACCGTAGGGGGGCGTTGGTGATGATTTCCAGCGGGGTTATGGTATCTGATACGGTCTTTACCTGGCAATCCACTCTAGACAGACTGATGCTGTTGAACTTGTCCCCTTGCAGCGGCTCGGAGTCGGTCTCTACCCAGGACATACCGCCGATGCCTGAATCTATGAGGAAGCGGTTGCGGAATAATATATCGGTTTCATATATGCTGGCAACGCCGGGCAATTGAAGCACTTCATCCCGTATGGCGGGCACGCCTTTTGGGTCATTTAAGATGACCTTGAGCATGGGTATGGGTGCTTTAAAGTAGCCTACGGGTTCAAATCGCTG
>DAOWEE010000233.1 GCA_030638625.1 Methanosarcinales archaeon | reverse complement strand
ATGGGTTTAATCACAGCCCGCCCCCATTCTCTGACAACGTTAACCGCCGTGTCTAGGTCAGAAGTGAGAATTGTGTCGGGAGTGGATAGGCCCTGCTGTTTGAACAGGTACGATGACATGTGTTTATTTGCTGCCGTCTGTATGGCCCGGGGCGGGTTAATAACCTCCACCCCCCGCTCTTCCAGATTGCACAGCACATCGAACCTATAGGGCATATCCTCAGCACTGCCATCAGTGCCCCCACCGCCCGCATCCCTCACAATGACCGCATTCAGAGACTCCAGGTTCAAGTCCCCTGCCACCAGTTCAGTTTCCCCCAGCAACTTGGTGGTAACATCATGTAGCCTAAAAACAAAAGGCGACCCACCTGCCATATGCACTGCCTCATACAATGCCCGGGCAGTCCAATCCTGCGGGTCGGTAACTGCAATACCTATACGCCTCATCCCAACAGCCCCACTATCCTGACTGGATTTATGCTCAATTCTTTCAGTACCCCGGCCTGCATATTGACTACTTTATTTACTGCATCAATGATATTTCCATCCGCAGTGCCCACATTTTTCCCGCAATTCTTAAGGTCGAAATCAACATGCCTGGAAGTCCTGGCATTGCCCGTAAGGCCGGCTTTTTCCATCCTGTCATTCACCCATTTTGCCAGCATTCCGCTCTTGCTAATCTGGGCATCGAACAAGAATTCCACCCTGCCCGGTGCACAGTGCATCAGCTGTTCAAGTATGGAATCCAATGCCCTCACTGTCACATCCGAGCATCGGTAATTCCTGAACACGCCCCTGGTATCCCTGATAAACCCATCATCGCAAAGGTAGACCAACTCACCTTTGAGTGCGGATTCCACACCAATAAGTACATTGTACCCATCCACCCAAATTTCTTCACCAGCCAATTCGTTACATTCAATGGTCCTGTTTTTCCGTGCCTGAGCCAACGCCTCAGTGTAGATGACCCTGCCAAACACATGCCGGGTATTGACATCCAGCCTGTAATGGTTACACACATAGCTAATGGCACTTGCCCTTGGATACCCCCTCTTCAGCAGGTATCTTATATCATTCACAGCCATATCATCAACAGGCATATCAGCCACGTCCCTTTCCTCCCCAGGCACGGTCAATACTCCATTTTGAACCTCAAAATGGCAGCAATACCGCCCAGACCATGCAGTCTGTGTCCCGGCTCAAACTCGGTACTGAACACCACCACTTTACCCCGGGTACGTTCAATGCTAAGCATGAATGCATCAATGTCTTCACCTTTCTCCCGTCCCTCCCTGAGCAGTTCATCAGTGATAAGCAGCGTACCCACCGCACCCATATCCCTGGCCTGCTTCACTGCGTCCCATCCGTATGCTACGGGCCCGTCGGTTGCGATGCGCTCCATCAACTCTTCCAGGAGCATTGCCTCCCTGGCTATCCTGGACTCCTCCACAATCCTGTCAACAGCACCCCGCCGCAGCACTTCCTGGTAACCGGAAACGCCTATGGTTATGGTATCCTCGGTCCGGGCCCTGGCTGCCAGTTCGGGTTTCTGTGTTTTCAGGATCTTCATGAAATCATCTTTCGTAAATCCTGGCCCGGCCACGATAACTGTCTCGTTCTTGCCAGCAGCTTGCTCAAGCTGGGCAATGACCTGGGCAAAAAAGCCTTCCCTGTGGCTGGATTCCCCTTTACCCGATCCGGTCTTGACATGGGAATAATCCTCAACCCCGAACTGCCTCACCAGTCCAATGGACGCCTCAGCCTCTTCAATTGTCAGTATGACCACTCTTGGACGTTTTGCTGCTGCTTCAGCCTCCTTGATTCGTTCAAGCTGGTCGTTCTTCCAGGTCTTTGTCACAGACAGGTTCGTTCCCTCTTCAATGTTCAGGGTATGGTATGCACTCACATCCTGCCCACTCTCGATAACACCATGCAGGCGCAGGCGGTTAGAGAATTTGTGGAACTCGATGTTTTCTATGCGCACCCCAAGGCGCATGGGCTTTTTCTCGACCTTTTCAGGCCTGAGCTTATCGGTGGCCCCCTCCATCCGCCGCTTTGTAAGAGCAAATACCAAATCTCCAGGCTCGATAATATATTTTAAGTGCCACAGGTCGTCCAGGGATTCCGGCGTCATGGCAATCTCGCCGTCCCTGCCTTTGAGGTTCCTTTTGGTTACTCTCATTCAAAACCTATAGTGTACTGGTAGGTTATGTTATTTGCTGTTAGGATTTTCAAAAATAGAGGGAACGATACTACCTGACAACATTTACAACCGTTTTATTAAAACAGTTTATTTATAACAATTTATTTATTGAAGTTTAATTACTGCAATTTATTTGTTGTGACATCCACGCAGCTTTTCAGAATCTCTTGCACATTCCCACCTTCAACATCCAGCCCGGCAGCGCCGTCATGT
>DAOWEE010000104.1 GCA_030638625.1 Methanosarcinales archaeon | reverse complement strand
ATCATCGGTCTCGTTACCGGCGGCAGCACCATCATCAACATCGCCTGTATCATCGGTCTCGTTACCATCTGCGGCAGCATCATCCACATCATCAGTTCCATTTACAGAATTGTTGGATGGTGTGTCAGCAGAAGGTGTATCTTGTGTACTATTATTACCCATGTCAGCCATTGCACTACCGAACATCAGTACAAGACTAAGACACAGCAACAATGTAATTTTTACATATTGTTTCATTTTTCTTCACCTCTGCAAAAACACAATTATCATATTCTTTGTGTTACTTGAATGATTGATGCATTTTTATATAAACATTGTCACTGTCTTAAAAGTATTGAATTGTTCAGTTCAGTGCTGAATGTTCCTAATTCGTTTAAAATTGTCCAAAAAGGGTAAATAAGCCAGATTAAATAATATTTAAATGATTTTATAATTCCACCCACAATAAAAATATCAGTAGGTGTAATACTCACTTCTGTGGTTCCTGAACTTCCTGCCTTCCTTGAGCCCCATCTTCAATACCTTTTCATTTACCGATAGCAGGTCTTCCCTGATGCGTGCCCTTAAAGCAACTTCCATGGATACTGGTCTGACAATATCAGTAAGACCAATGATAGTGCCTAAGGCTATCACATTGGCGGCAAGTGCCGTGCCAGCCTGTGCAGCCAAGCTGGTGAAAGGAACATTGTAATGCCTGATAGGAGGCTGGTGCATGACCATAGTTGAATCCACCAACAATATACCTCCTTCTTTCAAATGAGGTACATAACAATTACAGGATTCCTGATTCAGTGTCAGCAGCACATCCAGCTTGTCAGGCATGGGGTAATCAATGGGTTTGTCACTTATCACCAGGCTTGACCTGCTGGCACCCCCCCTGGCCTCAGGACCGTAACTGCTGGTCATGGTCACATACTTCCCATCATTGACCGCTGCATGTGCCAGCAGTACACCGGCTAGTATGAGTCCCTGACCACCCGAACCGGAAAGACAGACATTATACCGATTCACTGCACCTCACCACCCGCTTTTTTAACAATATCCCTGTATCGGTCTATGTATTCCTTATCTTCCTTATTAACCAGCACACCCACAGGGAACTGCTCATCCACTTCATCAGGTGGAATTTTATTAAATGCAGGGCTGGATACTGAATTATCCTTGAACCATTGCATCATATCCATAGGTGTCCCTAGTTTATTGCGCCTGCCATATTGTACAGGGCACTGGGACATGGCCTCCACTACGCTAAAACCCTTATGGTTGAGTGCCCTCAGCATCATGGCATCCAGCATCTTGGCATGGAATGATGTGCCCCTGGCTACAAATGTGGCACCGCAGGCCTCTACCAGTTTACATATATCAAACGGTTTTTCAATACTCCCATACTGCGCGGTACTGGCTTTGCGCTCCATCGGGGTGGTGGGAGAGTATTGCCCACCTGTCATGCCGTAGATATTGTTGTTGATGATAATGGAAGTAATGTCAATGTTGCGCCGGCAGGCATGTATCAGGTGATTACCGCCAATGGCTGTGGCATCCCCATCGCCCATGACAGTTATTACTGTCAGTTCAGGATTTGCCAGTTTGATACCTGTGGCAAATGTCAGTGCCCGGCCGTGGGTTGTGTGCAGGGTATTGAAGTCCAGATAGGTGCTTATCCTGCCAGAGCAGCCTATCCCGCTGACCAATATTATCTCATCCTTGGTAAGTTCAGTCTTCTCGATAGCCCTGACCAGTGCGCCCATAACAATACCTATACCGCAACCAGGGCACCACATATGTGGGAATTTCTTATCCGGACGCAGGTATTTGTATATGGCTTCAGTTGTACGCATCATGATGACACTTCCTGTATTTTAGCAAAAATATGGTCAGGGGTTACCAGTTCACCGTCAACCCTGGTGACGCGTACCGCTTTTTTGGGACAGGACTTAAGGACTTCACCATACACCTGCCCGAAGTTCATCTCAGGTACCACGAACGTCTTCACCCTGCCTGCAATATCTTCAAGATGGAACCGAGGGAAAGGCCACAAGGTAATCGGTCTTAGCATTCCGGCTTTGATGCCTTCTTCCCGTGCCATATTCACTGCCTCACGGGCTGACCGGGCCACGCTTCCATAAGCTACGACACAGATGTCTGCATCTTTCAGGAGATACTCTTCGATATCAATGATGTCGTGCAGGTTGTTCTTGATCTTGTTGGTGATACTTTTCAGGCATTGTTCAACCTCGTCGTGAACCAGGGTAGGGAAACCAGACCTGTCATGTACCATACCGGTCACATGGTAACGATATCCCTGACCAAATGGGGCCAGTGGTGTAATCTCACCGCCGGGCAGGTTCTCGTATGGATGGTACCATTCAGGAGGAACCGTGGGTTTTGCCCGGTCTATCACCTCAATAGTGGAGGGAGTCTCGATGTTTTCCCACATGTGGCCTACTATACCGTCAATGAGCACAATGACAGGGGTCCGGTATTTCTCGGCCAGGTTGAAGGCGCGGACTGTCAGGGTATAGCATTCCAGTACGGATTTGGGACACACCACAATAGCCGGATGGTCCCCATGGGTACCCCAACGGGTCTGCATGACATCGCCCTGGCTGGGCCGGGTAGGCATTCCGGTACTGGGCCCGCCCCTCATTACATTGACAACCACGCAGGGAATTTCTGCCATGGATGCGAAACCAAGGTTTTCCTGCATTAATGAGAATCCCGGGCCGCTGGTGGCTGTCATGGATTTGGTGCCTGCAAGTGAGGCACCGATGATGGCACCCATGCTGGATATCTCGTCTTCCATCTGGATGAAGGTCCCGTTTATTTTGGGTAGTTCGGCTGACAGGAATTCGGCTATCTCAGTACTGGGGGTGATGGGGTATCCTGCAAAGAACCGCATACCTGCCGCAAGCGCACCCATGGCACATGCCTCATTACCCTGCAACAATACCTCATTTCGCTTATTCATGCTCTCCCTCCTCTTTCACTTCAGGTTTCGCCTTCAAGGTTATAGCGTAGTCGGGACAGTGGGCATCACACATTCCGCACAGGATACAATCCTCGGGCCTGGCCGCAAAGGGATAACCGTCCGGCCCATTTTCAAGTACATTCTTGGGACAAATGGCTGTGCAGATACCGCACCGCTTGCACCAGCTAGAGAAAATGTGTATGGGTTCTTCGTTTTCCTTGTTCATCTTGAGCTCCACTGACCTGTTAGAAAATAATACACATAGTTGATGAGTGGATTTATAAATAATATACCATTAAGTTTCAATGAGCTGCCAGTTTAGCCAGCTTAACGGCCACATCCCCCGGACTCCCTGCCACCACAACCCCGGTGCTCTCCAGCGCCTCGATCTTCTCCTTCGCAGTCCCGCCGCCACTCATGATGGTTCCGGCATGGTTCATGGTTTTGCCGGGCGGGGCGACTTCATGTACAACAAGTAATCAGCCCAAAATTCATATTATAACTTATATATACTCTCACTATCATTGGCAGAAGTGCAATTTGTATAAATATTAATAAGGATGTGTTGCAATATACATCATAGGTTGTGCTGATAATGGCTGAAAATATTAGAGATATTTATCACTTATTTAATCCTGATCAAGTACTGTTAAATGATGATTTAGAAAAATATTATGTTGAAATAGAGCAAAATGAAATCAACATCAAGGATCTACAAAATCGCCTTGAATTAGGATTAGAGACAAGAGAACCAATTAAACTTCTTTTTACTGGACACCGTGGGTCAGGAAAGACAACTACATTAAATAAACTCGTTTCAAATTTGGATGACCGATTTTTTATTGTGCATTATAATGTTTTTGATTTACTGGATCATAACGATGTAAACTATACTGATGTCCTGTTTTCAATCCTTACGAAAATGCTGGAAAAAGCAGAAAAGGAGGAAATCGATCTGGGTAAAACCCTATTGAAAAGGGTAAATAATTGGGGCAGTTCCATTATAGAATCGATAACCCATGAAAAAAGAAAGGAAGGTGGAGCTGGAATTAAAATACACCTATATTTGCTTGAATTTATGGGGAGGATGAAAAGCGAAACAACAACCAGAGTCGATACCCGAAAAGAAATCGAACCTCGTGTTTCAGAATTGGTCAGCATAATTAATGATACCATCTCAGAGATTGAAAAGACTGGAAAGCAGGTGCTGATTATTATAGACAATTTAGAAAAGATTGATTCTAAAAAAGCACTGCATCTCTTTTATCATCATGGAACTCAATTGACCCAGCCACTCTGCAAAATCATCTACACATTCCCCATATCCCTTAAAAGTTCTAATGACTTTACGCAGATAAGAATTAACTTCGGTGATGTTTTAATTCATCCGAATATTAAAATTAATGAACGCGAGGGGGTAGATCATCCTTATCCCAAAGGTAGAGAGTTCATGAAAGAAATCGTATCGAAAAGGGTAAGCTTGGAGCTGTTTGAACCAGATGCTCTTGAGTATATTATCGATATGAGCGGTGGAGTGGTAAGGGAATTCATCAGGATTATCAGGGATTCGGCAGTCCGTGCCATAACAAAGAATAAAGACATTATTGATAAGGATATTGCTGTAGAAGTGGTAAATGGGCTCAAGAATATCTATCAGGCCCAATTGAGTGACGAGGATTATCAGGTGCTGAAAAAGGTACATAAGACAAAAGATCTAAAAAAGGATGACAAACTCGTAGGTCTGCTCCATAATCTCAGTGTACTGGAATACAAAAATGATCGATCATGGTGTGACCTAAACCCAATTGTCCGTGCTATTCTGCAAGAGAAGAACTTGCTGTAAAAACCTTTGCCGAAATTGGTATTTAATATGGAATTAACACCTGACCATCTTTCCAAACTGGATGAGATGATTACCCTTCTCTCCATTTCCGATGATCTGACCATTGCCTTTGTTCGCTGTAACGAACCGGTATTATGCCATGCCCTTGATAACGAGATCAGGCAACGTGTGGGAAATGAGATTTTTATTTATGACATCCAGATGAATATTAATTCCACAAATCTCATACAAAATCTGCAAAATGCAGTGCAGTCGGATTTGTATAATACACACAAAAAAGCAAATAAAAAAATCGCATTTTTCGTCTTCGGTCTGGATGATGCTATTGATAAGAAAAACCAGGAAGGAAAATCAGAGGCACTTGTGCTACTTAACATGATGCGTGAGGAGTTCCT
>DAOWEE010000027.1 GCA_030638625.1 Methanosarcinales archaeon | reverse complement strand
GGATTATACCTTGGAAGCCCGCAACATCGATCGGTTTTCAAACAATTTCAAAGATGACCCTCATATCTATATTCCAGAAGTATACTGGGACTTCAGTAGTGAACGCATCCTTACCCTTGAATACATTAAAGGAATCAGAGGTAACGATTTTAAAAAGATAGACGAGTCAGGACTTGACCGGAACCAGATTGCCACATACGGTGCAAAAGCCTTTATCAAACAGGTATTTGAGTATGGTTTTTTCCATGCCGATGTGCATCCTGGAAATGTGTTCATAATGGATGACGGGAAAATTGCATTGATAGATTTCGGCATGGTCGGACATCTATCAAATGATATTCAAAATGCACTTATTGATGGACTCATTGCAACAAGCAAAGGTGATGTTGGAGAATATGTCGAAATACTTAGAGATCTTGATGTAATCACGGAAGAAGTTAACATAACAGCATTAACTGCCGACCTTGAATACTTGCTGGATAAATATTACGGCAGGTCTTTAAAACAACTGGATGCACCTGCCATGACTGTTGAAATGATTAGCCTCCTTCGAAAACACCAGGCTAAAGTTCCGGCATCTATTGCGTTGCTTTCAAAGGGCGTGGTCACAATCAGTGGATTCGGTACCCAGATGGATCCTGACTTCAATATAACCGTGCTTGTAGAACCTTATGCAAAGAAAATGATGTCAGACCGCCTGCGTCCCAGAAAGCTAGCTGCCGGCATATCTAAGGATATATGGAAGCTCACCCGCACACTGCATAAGGTACCGACGCAACTATCGCATATCCTCTCCTCTGCTGAAAAAGGATATGTGAACGTGAAGTTCGAACAACACGAATTTGACAGGATTGTTAAGGAAATGGATACTTCAAGCAACCGATTGTCATTTAGCTTGATTATTTCAGCGATTATTGTAGGTTCATCCCTGATAATCCAGACTGGCATGGAACCGCATATCTGGGGTATGCCGATACTCGGTTTATTCGGCTTTTTAATAGCCGGTTTTTTCGGGATGGGACTTGTGGTTCACATACTAAAATCCGGGCGGATGTGAAGTATCTGAGGACATGGTTTCTGTGAGTGTAACGTATAATACCATGCCACCAGTTTTTCTATCTCATCCGTCAATATAGATTTTCATATTTTATCCTAACCATGAAACCAGTAGCACCCGGTTAAACCTTTCTCGGGTCAGTAATCTCGCCCGTGAGAGCGGATGCCGCTGCCGTGGCCGGAGAGGAAAGATACACGAATGCCTTGGCACTGCCCTGCCTGCCCTGGAAGTTGCGGTTGGAGGTGGCAAGTCCTACCTCGCCGTCACCCAGTAATCCGAAACTGCCGCCCATGCAGGGTCCACAGCAGGGACTCTCCACAATGGCGCCCGCCTCCATGAACTGCTCAACCAGCCCGGCCCGCAGCACTTTCATGTACTCGGTGCGGGATGCAGGGATGACCAGCAGGCGCACGCCTTTAGCCACGGGCTCGTCGCCCATGATGTCGGCTACTATCTTGATATCCTCGAACCTGCCGTTGGTGCATGAACCCACCAGCACCTGATCTATGTGGGTGCCCTCCACTTCTTCTACGGATTTCACGTTATCCACATTGTGGGGACATGCCACCTGTGGGGACAGGTCTGAGATGTCGTATTCGTGATACTGGGCATATTCGCAGTCTTCATCGCTCTTCCAGTCAGGGTCAAGGGTGAAGCCGGGTATGCGCTCTTTCAGGTAATCCTCGGTGGTGGCATCGGGCTCGATGATGCCGGCTTTGCCGCCCATCTCGATTGCCATGTTGCTAATGGTCATGCGCTGGCTGATATCAAGATTCCTGATGGCTTCGCCGCCGTACTCTGCTGCCATGTACATGGCACCGTCGGCACCCACATCCCCTATGAGATGCAGGATGAGGTCTTTGCTGTACACTTTATCTGGCAGGCGTCCGTTAACTTCGAACCTGATGGTCTGGGGTACCTTGAACCACAGTTTACCAGTAGCGAACACGGCAGCCATGTCGGTACTGCCGATACCTGTGGAGAATGCTCCCAGTGAACCGTAGGCGCAGGTGTGGCTGTCACTGCCCACTATGAGGTCGCCGGGTTTGGCCCAGCCCTTTTCCGGTACTACCTGGTGGCACACACCTTCAAAGACATCATAGTTGGTGATGCCCTGCTCGGCTGCGAACTGCCTGAGCATGATATGGTTTTCGGCAGCGTTGAGTGAATCAGCTGGTACCTGGTGGTCGAACAGGATAACTATCTTGTCCGGGTCCCAGACCTTTGGGTCGGGCTTGTCCTTCATTATCTCCCTGAAGCCCTGTACGGCCAGAGGTCCGGTGATATCGTGGGTCATGGCGCAGCTTATGTCTGCCATGACGAACTCATCTGCATGGACCGTTCTGCCTGAAGCTTTTGAAAAAATCTTCTCTGTAATGGTAAGATTATCAGCGGTCATAGAATGGATGTATAGGTGCGGGAATATAATAAAATTAATGTATCAAAGCTAATCACGATTCTATTTTCACGATTTTCTTTACCTTACGCCCCTTGAAATTAATGCCGCCCACAAGTTTTACACCGGTTTTGTTCCTGATGGTATCCACATGGGCATTATCAAAACTGGCAATAATACTTTTTTGTGCAAACATGTTGACCTTCCCCTTTATCCTTTCAAGGGTTCTTAGGATTTGTTCTAATTCAGTGGGAGACGTATTACTGTCAAGGCTGATCAGATAAGTTTCAAAAACCATGTTAGTATCTCTATTGTGCCTGTTCTACCCATCGTTTTACATCATCCTGCTTGATGGAATAACCTGCAGGAACTTCTACTTTACCCGATGCAACTGCCTCTTTGCACAATTCATACAGTTCAACGGGATTGGCGTTCTTTAGCTCATCAACTGAGTAGATATTTGCCGCCTTGACAAGGAGTTCAGAAGATTGCTTATCTATCCCCAGACTCCCCAGATTCGAGCTTGAGTCAATAAGTTTTCCCATGGAAATGAATTTTTCAGCGGTATTTTTTCCTACTATTTCACTTACAGTACCAGAATCTGCACTGACCAGGTCTGTAATAGTCATGATACCTGCGTCCCTGAGTTTTGAACCTCTTTCTGGTCCGATACCTTCTATCATTTCAATATCCTGGTTTGCCAGTACTAATTCCACAGGCATCCCGGCTTCAGCGTCTGAACCAGGTTTTGGATTTTGATCAAGGACAGTATTTGTTGCCTGAGTATTTGTACGTTTAACGATTCTGTCTATTCTCAGTCCCTTACTTTCCAGTAGCGTCCTGGCTTCGTTAATATTTTTATTAATAACATCCGGGACCTTTATTGCTTCAGTGGACGCGATTACCAGATTTACGGGGCTTTGTTCCAAAATCGTAGCCCCTCCTTTTGGATCCTGTTCCAGTACAGTATTGGGCTTTTCAATACTGACTTTTCTGACTACACTTCCCTTCACTAGTTTTGCTGTGCGTAGAAGGTATACTGCCATGTCCAGAGTTTTTCCTGTAAGGTCTGGAACTTTCACGTTCTCTTTTGCTGCAACTGTAACGTCAACAGTTGTACCGATCAACAAAATGGTTCCTGCTTCAATACTTTGTTTCAGGACAATTCCAGGTGAAGATTTGGATGATTGCTCAGTGATTTCTCCCATTTCAAGCCGGATGATATCAAGGACCTCCTTCGCACTGTCAATATCCATGCCAACTAAATTGGGCATTTCCACAGACATTATCTTGGAGGTCGTTATATCAATGGCAGTCCCTGGGATAGCCAGTGAGTCTGCTGATGGCAACTGGGCGATTACCGTACCCTGGGGTGAATTGCTTTGTTTCTCACTGATGGTACCCAGTTTGAAACCGGCATCAGTTATAGCATACTCTGCCTCATCCCGGGTCATTCCTGTAAGGTTAGGTACTTCCAGGTGTTGAGATAGATCAAGTTCTTTTGGAGATGATTTTATCGTGAATTCAATAGTACTGAGATTTTCTGGCGGGATGATGTCATCTGGTTTTGGTAGCTGGAACTGGAGTTTGCCATCCTTAAGGGATAGGTTTGTCTTGAGTTTTACATCCATGCTGTTGACAGAGTAGTTTGCCCTGGAAGCAGGTTCATTCAGTTTCCCGGCCATGCTGTCCAGGGATTGCCTGAATGTGGTAACCAGGCTTTCAGATTGGATTTGTGGTCGTTGCTTTTGAAGTATCTGGATATCTTTCTCAAGGTCAGCCTTTTCTAGTAACAATCCGGCAATTTGCTGTGACAGGACATTTTTCTCCTGTTCGAAAACGATTTTCTCAGAAATAATTGTATTGAGATTATTTGTAAGCTCGACTATTTGCGTATCCTTGTTCTGTAGTTCGACATCAACATCAGCAATGGATTTTATTATTTCAGTAAGACTGGTCTCATCAATTGCCTTTTCAATCCTGAGATTATCCAGATTTTGTCGAAGATTTACTATTAGTGTCATTTCATTATTTCCGTGCTTGGTATCTCACTCGTTTACTATCTGGCTGGAAGGTGGTATTGAGACAAATTTGGCTTTTATGGTACTTGCTCCTTCCACATCATATTCATGGAGGTTCTTGTATGATGCATTCAATGGTGCTGCATGTAATATTGGCCGGTAACCACGGAGCGTTCCCTTTGAATCTTTTTCCTCCTTATACTTCATTGTTAGTGCCATTTTGAGTTCAAGTTCCACTTCTGGAATATGGTGCCAGGTAGCCTGTATGTCATATTGGCTTAGGAGTTCATCATTTTCAATTGCAAGCTGTGTATCAATGGAATTTCTATCCATTGCCTGCTGGGTTTCGGAAATGGAAATCCCGACTTCTTTTATTATCTGGGAGAGGGGATTTACCAATACTTCCGAAATTATCTTTGTATTACCGTTAGTCATAATAGTATCTCCATTTAAAAAAATAAAGGGGGGGAGATAACCGTTATGGGGTTTCTTCTATAACCTTTACTGTGGGTATTACTCGCGATGGGGGAGGTACAGGCCTTAATGTAGTACGCAGCAAACTTGTACCCGATTCACTGAATGAATACTTGGAATTGTATTTTGCATCGAAGGTTGATGAATATGCCACTGTTGTGGTGTTTTCAGCTTTTACTTTTAACTTCCCGAACAGCAAACTTGACAGGCCACCCGAACTATAACTCCCGCTTATTTTAGTTGTACTCGATAAGGAGAATTTACTCCCGAATTTGATTTCAGTCGAAGTTTCCCTCTTCATGGTGATAGCCATTTTTACTTCAATGATGGATTCAGTGAATTCGTAGAATCTTGGCTCAAGACCGTAGGTGAGTAGTGACATGGGCGCATCATTGGTAACTACGCTGGTAGCTTTGACATTACCGTCAGCATCTACTGTCTCTTCAATGTACATCACCACACTTCCGACATCAAGTTCTGTTTCGGCAAGTGTCTGCGCCACTTGCACTGAATTCATGTCAAGCGCCATCTGTCCTTCTGCAATAGCGAAGGCCATTTCTTTTATCATTTCACCAAAAGGTACGTTCAATAATTCTTGTCCAACTGAAACCATGGTTTATCTCTCCTCTTCACAACATTATAAATTTGTATGATAATGATGGAATATCCAGTACTTAACTCTTTTGATTAATCATTGTTTATCGGGAACAATTTTATACTTTTAATTCTAACATGTATAATGGGGTTACTTATATGGAATGTGAAGTATGCGGAGTAGAAAGTGAAACCAGCTATTGTAAGGATTGCGGCAAGGTCATGAACGAAGTAATCAGGAAAGTGGGAGAGGCGCGATGGAACGCCTTGGATGATTGTTCGTTC
>DAOWEE010000168.1 GCA_030638625.1 Methanosarcinales archaeon | reverse complement strand
TGTTCAATATTCCTCTTATCAGTATGTATTTTCCTCTTATCAGTATGTATTGCACCACGGTCATAGTGCTGGTCAGATGGTGTATCCTTAATGGCCTGGTCGATTTTAGTGATGAGCACGCCCTTTGTCACAAGAATAGCAAAGGTCTTTCCATCTGTCTGGTAACAGGGACAGCCGAATGTCTTATTTTTGGTGACCCCAGGCCAGCTAAGCACTCTCTTCTCGAAGGCTGACCTTAACTCCTTCATTTCCTTTTCTGAATAGTTTTTCATGCTCATCACCCAACCCGGAGGTTATCACCTGTCATTCTTTTGGTGGTAACAAATCTGCAATAATGGCAAGTGTTACTTCTCAGACAGAACTTCGACCTGGGATTCCAGAGTCTCCAGCCGATCTGCAATCTCGCTAACAACATTCAACATATCGTCCAGCAGTTGTATGCTTGCACCCCTGTCCATACCTTTCTCTTCCACTTTATCCAGACGGTCTTTCAGGACCTGGATATCTTTGATAATATCAGCCATATAACCTTACCTCCCAATAGGAAGTATGTGCTGAAAGATATTAAAGGTTGTTTTTCAGTACAAAAATTAATTTTTATTTCACCTTGAACTTCACGCCGATCTTGAACAACCTCAGCGTAGGCAGGTCAATTAATGGACATCCGGTGCGCTCCCCAATCTCCTCAAGTATCTGACCAAGCCGTTCTTTAGTAGGTGCTGACACCGTGAACCAGATATTATATTCAGCCGGCCGCAGGTAATTGTGTGACACTTCATCATAACCGCTGATAATCCCTGCCACTTCATCAATTCGCTCCTCAGGCGCCTTGACCGCAGCCAGTGTACTCTCTCCCCCTGTATTCTTCACATTCAGTATAGGCCCTATCCTGCGGATAGCACCCTCCCTGATAAGCCGGTCAATCCTGCTCATAACCTCGTCTTCAGTAGAACCAAGGGTAGTTGCCAATTCCAAAAACGGCTGTTTCACAAGTGGAAAATCCACCTGTATCTCGTTTAAAATAGCCTTATCCAGGTCGTCCATTTCTATCAAACCTTCTCGCCCCCGGCAGGTACGTACACACAGTACGGCTCCTCATCCATATAATCACCGGTAGCTGCATAAGCCCGGGCACGGCATCCGGTGCATACTCGCCTGTATTCGCATATCCCGCACTTGCCTTTCAGCTTGTTGACATCCCGGATATCATTGAAAACCTTTGACTGCTCCCACACGTCCTTGAAACTCTGCTTGCGGATGTCCCCTGCCAGTGCAGGTAGGTATCCACAGGGATACACCTCGCCGATATGTGAGACAAAGCAAAAACCGCTGCCGCCCAGGCATCCCTTGGTCATAGCCTCAAACCCGTGGGTCTCCATCGTTATCTTGATACCCTCTTCCTTAGCCCGCTGGCGCATTATCCTGAAATAGTGCGGCGCACAGGTGGCCTTCAACTGCAAGGGTACTTTGTCATGCTGGTCATAGAACCAGTTCAACACCCGCTCGTACTCCTCAGGCGGTATCTCATCGTCCTCTATTTCTTTACCCCTGCCCGTTGGCACCAGCATGAAGATGTGCAGGGCCTCAGCCTCCAACCGGACTGCCAGATCAAGGATCTTGGTTATCTGGTCTATGTTCCTCTTAGTGATTGTTGTATTTATCTGGAAACCAATGCCCGCATCCTTGATATGCTGGATGCCCACAAGTGCAGCATCAAATGAACCGATTTCGCACCTGAAATCATCATGGGTCTCTGCATCGGAGCCGTCAATACTCACACTGATACGCTGGATACCTACTTTTTTCAAGTGGCTGGCAATCTCTGGTGTCAAAAACGTACCATTGGTGGCAAGGACCACTCTTAATCCTTTGTCAGTACCATACTGGGCAATTTCATAGAAGTCATCCCGCAGCAGGGGTTCCCCACCAGTCAGGATAAGAATAGGCTTTCCAAATTCCACAAGCTGGTCAATGAAATCCTTTGCCTCATCAGTAGACAGTTCATTTGGGTCAAGTTTAGTTACTGCATCGGACCTGCAATGCCTGCATGCAAGGTTGCAGGCCCTGGTCAGTTCCCATGCCACGAGTCTGGGTGGTGTGGTCAATTTGTTATATCCTCCGTCATAAAGTAATATTCTCTTGGATATGGCACTAACATAATATAATCATATTTGAAAATACGGACATAAAGAAATAAAAACAAAAAATGTGCCCAGACCCGGATTTGAACCGGGGACAACTGCCTCTTCAGGGCAGCGCTCTCCCAGACTGAGCTACCTGGGCAGGTAGGGATATTCTCTTTGACTTAATGGTATATCAAATCTTCGTTTTAGCCAGTTGCAGCCCGCTTTTTAAGTCCAAATGAAGACAGTCCACGTATGGAGCCCGTAGGGCTCCACACGTGTGCGGCCCGCTACTGGGCTGAGTAGCTGTCAGTAGATAATGGGCCCGCGGAGATTCGAACTCCGGACCTCCGCCATGTCAAGGCGACGTCATAACCGGCTAGACCACAGGCCCACA
>DAOWEE010000070.1 GCA_030638625.1 Methanosarcinales archaeon | reverse complement strand
GGGAAATTCATAGTTACAGCCGAGGTCAGTCCACCCAAAGGTACTGACTTGTCAGGTGTACTGGCCGAGACTGGACAATTGCATGGACTGGTGGATGCTGTGAATGTCACAGATAACCAGCGTGCAGTGATGCGGATGTCTCCTATGGTACTATGTCATAAACTGGCAGAGGCAGGATTTGAAACTATCATGCACATGACGTGTCGGGACCGTAACAGGCTGGCACTGCAGTCCGACCTGCTGGCAGCCCATGCGCTGGGAATATACAACATACTGGCCATGTCAGGCGACTACCCGACAATGGGCGACAACCCATCGGCAAAACCGGTGTTTGATATGGATTCTGTGCAGCTGTTGCAGCTTATTGAAAATATGAACAATGGTTTCGATTACCAGGACAATCCCCTGGATGGCCCTACCTCGCTGTGCGCAGGAGCAGTGGCAAATCCTGGTGCAAGTCCACTGAGGCCGCAATTGCTCAAACTCAACAAGAAGGCGTCAGCTAAAGCCCGGTTCATCCAGACCCAGGCAGTGTTCGATACGGCCGTGTTCAATGAGTTCGCAAATACTGTCAAAAAAGTCGAAATACCGATTATTGCCGGCATTATACCTTTACGGTCTGCCCGAAACGCCAGGTTCATGAACGACAAGATACCAGGTGTTAACATACCCGATGATGTTATTATGAGAATGGAAAACGCTGCCGACCCTGTATCAGAAGGGCTGGTAATAGCGGTCGAAACCATATCTGGCATCAGGGAAAATTGCCAGGGCATACATATCATGCCTATCGGCGGACATGAGAATACTGGACAGCTGCTTGAAATGTGCGACCTGGATTGAACTAATTATTTTAACATAAAATGTAAGTGAGAACGATGGAAAACGGGAAAACACAAGTAGAACTGGCAAAAAATGGCATTATTACCTCACAGATGAAGGATGCGGCAGCCTGTGAAAATCTGGAACCTGAAGTAATCCGCGCTCGGATAGCAGAGGGAAGTCTGGTTATCATGATTAGAAGAGGGGTTTCTGTTGCAATAGGCAAGGGTGCCACTACCAAGGTCAATGTGAATATTGGCACTTCCAGTGCAAAGATAGACCCTGAAGAAGAAATTGAAAAAGCCAGGGCGGCTGAGAAATACAAGGCTGATACCCTGACCGACCTGTCAATGGGCGGTGATATCCCCTCTATCAGGAGTTCCATATACCGGCACACCACCCTGCCCATTACTACTGTCCCCATTTACCAGTCCGTTTCCCAGCAGGGTATCTATTCCATGACAGAAGACCACCTGCTGAATAATATCGATAACCAGGTCGATGAAGGTGTCAGCTCTGTGGTACTGCACTGCATCGAGCGTGACTGCATCGAGAAATTAAAAGGCAATCCCCGTATCATGGGTATGGTATCAAAGGGGGGCTCCTTTACCAGTATCTACATGCTTAGCAATGAATGCGGTAATCCGTTCATTGATAATTTCGATTATATCATGGAGACGTTGAAGAAGAATGATGTGGTGCTGTCCCTGGGTAATACCATGCGTAGCGGTTGCATCCACGACAAGCCGGATTCTCCCCAGCGACAGGAAATGCTGACCAATATGAAACTGGCGAGGAGAGCGAATGACGCGGGTGTCCAGGTAATCGTGGAAGGCATGGGAGGGCACATACAGGCATCAGAGGTGCCAGGGTATGTTCAATACCATAAAGATGCAGGAGATTTTCCCTTATTCGTAGCCGGGCCGCTGCCTACAGACGTTGCAGTGGGTTATGACCATATTGCGGGTGCGGTGGGTGCATCCATGGCGGCCGGGGCAGGCGCTGATTACCTGTGCTACATCACGCCTTCTGAACATTTGAGGCTGCCCACTGTGGATGATGTGAGGGAAGGTTTGGTGGCGTTTCGAATTGCCGCACATATTGGCGATTCCATAAAATTCGGGGCCAGACAGCAGGATATTGAACTGGCAAAATCCAGGGCAGTGATGGACTGGGACGGGCAGATGCAACATGCCATCGAGCCTGAGAAGGCCTCAAGAATGTGTCCAAAACGGGGGCCTTGTACTATGTGCGGGGATTTCTGCGCACTTGAGATTATGCATGATTTTTTAAATAATGACAATTGTGATAATATTAACTAAAGTGAATAACCAGGCAATGTTGACTAATTTAATATAAATTCAAACAAGTGATGACCAATAAACCACAGAGTACACAGAGGAGAGTAACTGATACAAGCTCTGTGCCCTCTGTGTACTCGTGGTTAAATTATGATTTTCTTAAAATCAATGTGTTAAGAAATTAGTATAAAATATTATGTTTATCACTAAAAATGAGTGTTCATGCCAGACAAACTTGAATTATTCGGAATAAAGACGCCGCTTATCAGGCCAATTGATGATATGGGCAGCGTGCTCATACGCTCAATCAAGGACAGCGGGGCGACCATTATGGATGGTGATATCGTGGTGCTGGCTGAATCGGCTGTGGCTACTGCCGAAGGCAGGGTGGTGGACCTGAATGATATCAATCCCGGGGCAGAGGCAGAAGAACTTGGCAGGAAATATGCAGTTGATGCCAGGGAGATGGAACTGATACTGGAGGAGTGCGATGAGATTATCGGGGGCGTGCCCGGTGCAGCGCTCACTATTACCAAAGGCAACCTTTCTCCCAATGCCGGTATTGACGGCTCCAACGCGCCGCCCGATTGTGTGGTGCTGCTGCCGGAAGACCCAGGTATGAGTGCAGCCCGTATCAGGAAGCAGCTTGAAGAAGCCTTCGGATGCCGCCTGGGTGTTATTGTGGGCGACAGCCGCACCCAGCCTATGCGGCTGGGATGTGTGGGGATAGCACTGGGGGTATCGGGCCTGCATCCTGTTGAGGATGCACGGGGCAGCAGGGACTTGTTCGGGAAGGAACTTACTATTACCAGCAAGGCCACTGCCGATAACCTCGTTTCTGCTGTGCAGTTGATTATGGGGGAGGCAGGAGAGGGCATACCCGCGGTGGTGGTGAGGGGACTGGACGGTGTTGTAGCCGAGAATGGTGAGATTCCTATGTTCTCAAAGGATGAGTGTATGTACTACAGCAATATATCGCGCTAATTATTACTTGAATTAAACATCAGCCTGTTGACCAATACCACACATACTGCCAGTACCAATATCCCCAGCAATCCGGCCTCTGGCCCCAGGTTCCCTCCTGTCAGCCACTCGCCGGATAAATATTCCACATCCAACAGACCGATGGACCTTGACTGCATTGACATGATGTGGTACTGCATTACATTCCAGGAAAAATGCACCCCTATGGCAGATAATAACCCAAACCTCAGATACAATTGAGAGGCCAGGACACTGAACAATAGTAGTGTTACTGCCATTATACCAATATGTAGGGGGTCGATTTTATAGTAAACCATTGCTGG
>DAOWEE010000100.1 GCA_030638625.1 Methanosarcinales archaeon | reverse complement strand
GGCATCAGCTGACCCGTAGCCTGACACGTATGCACCGCCTGACATGGACTTAATGTCCTCAACTTTTATGGTGACCTGACACGGCGGGCCCTCGGCCATAGTCCAGCCAGTCCCTGCATCATTCCAGTTCTGTATCGCTGAATTTATCCATCCTTTCCATGTATCATTCACACTGGCATCGAAACAGTAGTGTACTGTTGTCTTATACTGGCTGGTACCGTTCGCATCGGTAACATTGTGCCAGTCCCAGCTGTCGTCAAAATGGGCACTTACAGGAATCAGTGCAAGTGCAGCTAAAAGAGTTAACATAACTTTTATTCGCATAACAACACCAAATTTTATAGAGATTATATTGCTGACTTTGCATCTGCAAAGATTCATTATCAAATCGTGTTACAAAGGCAATATATAATGGTTAATCCACATAAATAAAACTACTGTTGTGACAACAACCGGATAAACCCAAGAAATAGCCGCTTTATGTGAAGTGGGTGTCCGGGTGTGATATGAGTATTATCAAAGTCCAAAGTTTCAAATCATGCCGCTAACCCACAGAATACGTAACCATCTTTCTGTCAAGCGTCATATCGGCAGGGTCATCCTCAACATCAAAATGAGGAACCCCATATTCTTCATTCATTTCACCAACAATGGTCTCAAAATCGGACCCTGCCATCAGTTCCCTGAAAAGCACAGCCATTTGCCCGATTTTCTTATAATCGCAAAACCATTTATGCAGAATGAGGTCCACGCCTTCATGCCCCACAAAGTCCCTGAATGCATCCCTGTAATACATTTCACTCTTGCAGCAATCAAGATAATAAATTTGATACGGATTTTTATCTGGATGTTCAAATCCCGCTTTCATGGCCTCGGTAAAGATACCCACATCATCACTCAGGCTGATGTGTTTGCCGTATCCTGCATGGGACTTCAGGTAAATGAGGTCTTCATGTATGAGCGATTCCTGCCAGAGTTCCTGCAGGTTCCCATCATAATTCCGGCCATGGACGAGTCGGATACGCGCTTCGATATCGCTGTTATTATAACTGAATGTTGCTGCGAGTTCATCATACCCGCTGCGGTTTTTGGTCATCTTGAAGCCAATATTCCTGAGCCTGAGGCGTGCCCCTAAGAACACACTGTAATCATAGTAAGCATCCCACGGGTCAGGCCCTATCAGGAGAGTGGCATTGAAAGTACCACCATCAAACAGCATATCATATCTTGGTGCAATCCGGCTCATCGGGGTCATATGTGATGTTTTGTCTTATTTTCAGTGGATATAATATTAACGCATTGGAAAGCCTGTGTTTATCAGTATCAATTACACCTTAAGCTTCTATGCCGTACTTGTCGCATCAATTGCCCACTTCGGTACATTCACCATACAAGAGAGGAAAGAGTATCTGGCAGGAAAGGGCATCTCTGGAGCTTATAATTCATAAACAAACTAAATATGTTCGGGACTATACGAAATAGTTAAATTACATTACATCCAAATTATAAAAGAGGATGAATAATTACAGGTTCCCGGACAATTTCGTGTTCCTTGATTGCAATGGCAACCCCTTGCATATAGGCAGCCCTGTAAGGTATACGGGAACAGGGACTACTGGTTTTATCACTGACCTTAAGTTCGAGGAATGCGAGATGTGGGCTCGTTTGGATAGTACAGGTCTTACATATCACTCCAGTACTATCGTGCTTATTGATGCCGATAAAGTCAAAGTGAAAGGAAAGTACGGTAAAACCAACCCGACAGTGGACGAAATACACGAGGAAATAAAACGTAAGCTTCTGGGCGAGGTCACAGGGGCAGATGACCGCAATATTATAGGGCATTGAATTTCGAAGTCTTTTTTAGGTATTGAAGTCCTTACTGCACCATATGACTGAAAAAATGACCTATGCCCAATCGGGCGTTGACATACATCTTGAGGAAAAAGCTATCAAGGCACTTGCTGCCGGTATCACCTACAAGCGCACTGGTCTGGGCGCACCTCTCACAGACATAGGTCACTATGCAGGGCTCATTGAGTTCGGCGAATATGCCCTGGGACTGGCCACGGACGGCGTGGGCTCCAAAGTGCTCATTGCCAATGAGATGCAGCGCTGGAACACCGTAGGCATAGACTGCATTGCTATGAACGTTAACGACCTGCTGGCCATTGGTGCCGAACCCCTGTCCTTTGTGGACTACCTTGCCATCGCTAAACCTGATGAAGAGCAGATGGCCCAGATTGGTGAAGGGCTGCAGCGGGGCGCACAGCTTAGCAGGATGACCATTGTAGGTGGGGAGACTGCCACTCTACCCGAAATTGTCAACGGATTCGACCTGGCAGGTACCTGCCTGGGTGCGGTAAAAAAGGACAGTATCATCACAGGAGAGAACATCACTAAAGGTGATGTGCTGGTAGGGGTGCCGTCTTCAGGCATTCACAGCAACGGCTATACCCTTGTCCGCAAGATAATGGAGCGGTCCTCTTATGATTACCACGACCCTTTCCCCAATAATCCTGAAACTACCATAGGCGATGAACTGCTCATCCCTACCCGCATCTATATTGAGATACTGGATGTAATACAGAAATGCGATGTACACGGGCTGGCCCACATCACGGGCAGTGGGCTGTTAAAACTTCGCAGGATAACAGACCTTGGTTTTGACATACATTCACCACTTGAGCCTCAGCCCATCTTTAAATTCCTGCAGGAAGAAGGTAATGTTGATGACCTTGAGATGTACAAGACCTTTAACATGGGCATGGGATTCCTGATTGTCCTCCCAGAAAAAGATGCAGCCCGGGCAGCAGAAATTGCAGGCGGCAGGATAGTAGGTGAGATTGTGGATTCAGGTATCAAAGTCGGCGACATGGAGATTGTATGATGTCGATGCTGATGAATTTGCTATAATTTGATCTGATTTGCTACAAGACTTTGCAGTGAATTACTCAGCAAGTTATTCAATGAGATGAATCATTCAGTTATTCAATTTAATGATTTTGGCAGGTCATCCTTTTCAAGCACTATCATACCAGTTTTCAAGTTCTCAGCTTCTTCAGGTGACATCTCCTGCCTGCTTGCCCGCTCAGAAATTATGGCACTGTTGCCAAGAGGGTCTT
>DAOWEE010000338.1 GCA_030638625.1 Methanosarcinales archaeon | reverse complement strand
TTCCTGCATTGTAAAGATTTCGCGCCTGCTGCGCCCCGTAGGGCCTGGATTCATGTCTCAGAATCCATCTCCGGGCTCTTGCTCTCACAACCCGTACTCGTCGTAGGCTAGTAGGTACGTTACACCCACTACTACCTGATAGACCGCAGACCCATCCTTAGGCGCCGGAGCTTTGAACCATAGAGCATTCCAGCATCTATGATTTATCCGGTATTATCCCCAGTTTCCCGGGGTTATTCCAGTCCTAAGGGTAAGTTGTCCACGTGTTACTGAGCAGTTCGCCATGTTCACGAAGAACATTTGACTCGCATGGCTTAATCGAACCCCGATAGCAGTAACCTCTGGCAGGATCAACCAGAATTGTTAATCACACACATATTGGAAGTATTTCGTTATCGGAATTATTAGGGTTTTGGTATATTGTCCAATTAATTCCCGATAATGTATTTATATACACCACCGGTCAGAATTAACCGAACTGCCAATACTAACGTCGGACGAGAAATTGCCTTCTCGTCTCCATATGATTGTGCCAAGGTCGGAGAGCAACCCTTCACTTTCGGGACTATTCCCAAAATCCGGGTCGACGCCGGGTAATGACCTCGGCAATGAATATTAGGAGGGGATACATTGAATGCAACGAATATTGCATCCAGCGTCCACATGCGTTTTCACGCAGAGCGTGGAAGTTAGATATATGTTGTGGGTAGTATATAAGGTTATGCACTACCTTGCCGAAACCGAAGTTTTTATTCGGGCCGGACACACACAATCACTCTGAGGCAGGGTGTTCCTGCCCATTTGAGCGCTCCCTTCCATTGGTAGGTTGGTATATAACTGTTGCGGTGATTGGTGTTTCAAAAGCCTACAGTTGGAAAAATAAATCACTGTATTATCACAAATCTGAAAATTTGCATCGACGATAAAACGTATACAACAGGCTTCATTGATGGATTTACACCCCACTTACATCTCTTCCAGGGGTGCGCCCATCTCTATCAACACATCTCCAAACAGCAACTTTTCTATGACTAGGGCAACAAACCTGCGACGTTGATGTTTTTGGATATCCTCATTCAGCCTCAATTCAGAATCAATCTGCACACGCACCAGGGCAAATCTGACCATTTCCTCGTCCTTAATCTCAAGAGCATTTAGCTCCTCAATCAGATACGGTAGACTATACGGATCATCAATGGCCTTTGCCAACAGCCGTATATCCTCTGGAACACTGCCAATATCAACATCAATCTGCCCCATAAGTAATCGGAGCGTATCCGAATAACCATTTTCATTTAACATTCAATATCATTCCTCTTCCATCAACCTTGAGCATATCTCAAGATCCTCAACCGTATTTACATTCACAGCCAACCTGTGATTGTTCAGGATATAATTATAATCCTCCTGCTCCTCATGTATATTATCCGCATCCAGGATATTGATACCAGAAGGCACAATCAACTGCCCATCCTTATTGAATACAGTATCCGGACGCAGTCCCTTGCTCCTGCATACCGACAGCAGGTTGTAAACCGAAAGAGCAGGCGAGGGAACATCATGGTACAAGGCCATCACCTCATCCAGCAGCCCAGAAGTAATCAGGGGCAGGTCGGCCATAACTATTAGCACCGGGCCTTTGATACGAGCCTTTGTAATAGCATCCACCATATCAGACACATACCCAACACCTGGAGTATGGACCACATTGACATCCCGCCCACACTTCTCAAGCCACTTTGCAGTCTCAGGACCATTATACGATGCAGCAATATAGATATTATCCACATGTCTGGAACCCTCAAGGGCGTCCAGGGCATATTCTATCAACTTCCTGCCATTAATCTCCAAAAGCGGCTTCTCGATGGGCAGCTTCATCCTGCTGCCCCGCCCGCCCGCCATCACCAGGGCATCCAA
The DNA here is from genome assembly GCA_030638625.1 of Methanosarcinales archaeon. Taxonomy (GTDB): domain Archaea; phylum Halobacteriota; class Methanosarcinia; order Methanosarcinales; family Methanocomedenaceae; genus Methanocomedens_B. The sequence goes on along the minus strand of DAOWEE010000338.1, from coordinate 3,070 downwards.
GCTACCAGTCCCCCTGCATAAAATATGAAAATTGTGCCAAGAGCAACCAGGCGTCCCACCTCATGAGCTGTGCCAAGGCAATCCCCGTTAATACCACCAAAATGCCGGTTCGATACCACTACCACCCCAACCGACGCTAAAATCCCCATTAACAGGGCCGCAAGTCCTGCAACGCCAATTGCAGCCGTGCAAACCACTGCCGATATAAGCAAACTTATAGTAAACTGCTTAGGACCCGTATAATCAGATATCATAGACCCCATTCCCTGATACAATGGTTTTCCAAACCTGGCCGCTGTAAGCATGGAATGCTTAGATATCACCTCAGCACTCAGCAACGCCGTACCCAGGCCAAACCACCAGAATCCACCCCCCTCCATACCCCCAATAGCCTCTATGACCACGAACAACGCAAGAATATAAAATATCACAAATGCCGCACCACCCGTACCCAGTGCCACATCCTTCATCGCATTGACCTTCTTCTCAGCACTCCCGTGCGCGGCAATACCATCCCCAAAATCAGATATGGCATCAAGATGGTGAAAACCTGTCAGTATATAGATAGATACAATCACCAGCACCGCAACAACACCGGAATGGCCTGGCACCAATGAAGCTGACAGGGTGGCCACTGCAAGCAAAATAAGACCAATAATGATGCCCGCAACTGTAGACAGATAGGTCCGCTGCTGGAATTGCTCCAGCCTGTACGACCTGCCTGATGGCAATGTGGTCAGGAATCCAATAGCCCCCAGCAGTCCGTCCAGCAATTTCAAACCCCGCCCCTGGTATACATACTGGAAGATACACCGCCAATAAGCCCGGCAACCACATCGTCCATGAACGGTCCCAATTCCTTTATGACCCCAGGTTTTATTTTATCGAACCTGACATACTCGAACATACCCTTATGCCCGGCAATGTAGGTGGAAATACTCATGCCCAGCACCTCATCACATACAAGGAAGGTCAGGTCCCGCTCATAAGAATCTTTACTCAGGTTTGGCAGCTCTCCTGCTTCACCTGCCCGCTCAAGCTGGACGCCCGCATAAATCAGGATGCACAGGTTGGGGTCGCTAAGGGCAATATCCAGTTCACGTTTGAACACCACTTCTGCCTGCTCTTTAGTCTCTATACCCGGATGAGGTACATACAATTCCATGGCAGCCGCCAGCAGCACATCCTCAGATAGCCCCATTTCTGCAAGGATATCCCTGATATCATAATCAAATCGGCGGTCTATCTGTGTGGGACTGTCACTTTTCTCTGCTAACGGGCTGTCTGAAAGTTTCATGGTAATCACTCTGGGTCCTGTTAACTACATTAAGATGTTTACATGAGATAAATATAATACTCCAATTGCCCCTGCGAACAGCACAAGGGCAGCCGTACCCACTAACCTGCCAGCCAGTTCAACATCTGCCGCCTCAGGCAGCCTGAACTCATTACCAAGCACATAATTTTTTGGCTTTTCCAGCCTGACTCCCAGTGCCCCGGCCGCCGCAGCCATTGGCCAGCCTGAATTAGGTGACGGGGTCAGGTTATGGTCACGTAAGCATATCTTTGCGGCACCTGCGACACTCCCTGTAATCAACGCTGCGGCACCGATGAACACCAGGGACAGCCGGGCAGGTATCCAGTTCAGGATGTCGTCCAGACGAGCAGACGGGCGGCCAAGTTCAATAAATTCCTTGTTCCTGTACCCCACCATGGAATCCAGGGTATTGACAGCCTTGTACACCAGTGCGCCAGGCAGTCCCAGTACGAGATAGAACAATATCGGCGACAGGATACCATCTACAAAGTTCTCAGTAATGGATTCAATCACTGCCGAAGCCACCTGGTGTTCATCCAGCTGGGCAGTGTCCCGGCTGACCAGCGCCCTGAGTGCTTCTTGTGCTTCACTAATATTACCAGAGTGGATCCGTTCCATTATACCACGAGATGTGGTCAGCAGCATCCTTATGGAAAAAGTAGATTTCAGGAAATATGCCATTACCAGCAGTGCTGCCGTTTCAGGAATCAGGGGAGTCGCCAGCATCACCAGCATTCCTGCCAGCATTGACACTCCCGTCATGACCACAACCATCAATATTCCCAGCACTCTACGGTTTTGTACTGGCAGGCTCTTAAGATACTTGATGCTGCGCCCCATCCATACCACAGGATGTATAGCACCGGGTGGTTCCCCGAACAAAATATCCATGGCAAATGCCAGCAACAGCACTTCAAGACTGGGAGAAAAAAGGGAGGATATCATGTTCATAACAATGGTTCAATCACTTGTTTCCAGATGTGCTTGATGTCATCGGGTCTGTCTTCACATGCCATCAATGCTTCAAGTATAGAATTTGCAACGTCAGGCCGGTGGACCAAATCACAGCCAACACAACTCCACACCTCCCCTCCTGTACGCCGTTCCACCATATGCCCGCCAGTCCTCTCATCCAGGCACGGATAGAAGGGACAGAAACAAAACGTACAGTCCTGACCCTCGAAGTGGCAGGGATAATATTCACAATTTGTCCTGCTTGCAATCGTACCCTGATGTACCGCTTCATCAAGATTTTTCTCGGCAAGTTCCCTGCCCCACTGGGCTACTGATTCACCAAGGGCATCTACCAGCCTCTGGTTCTCTTCACGGGTCCTGACTGCCACCCTGATGTAATCATACCCCATACGCTTGAACGATGCACAATCACGTATCAAAATACCCTGATGCCGCATGCGCCCGGTGAGTTCACCGGAATCCATGCCAAATTCCCTTATCTTTATTAGGATGAAATTAGTATTGCTGGTTACGGGATAAAAACCCCTGATGAGAGACAGCTGCTGGACGAGCCACAATTGCTCATTTTTTATCAACTCTCTTGTGCGTTCCAGGTATGTATGGTCCTTTGTATGAGTATCAAGCAACCATGTGCCTACAGTAGCAGGTATAGTACCTATGTTCCAGGGAATCCTGATGTTCTCCATCCTTGCTGCCACATCCTTGTGTACAATCCCGTATCCCATCCTCATCCCGGGTATGGCAAATACCTTGGTCATCGACCGCATTACTATCACA
>DAOWEE010000163.1 GCA_030638625.1 Methanosarcinales archaeon | reverse complement strand
CATATCCCAGTGCGGATACCGTATCCAGGAAACTGGCTGTGCCATCCTGTGCCACATATTTTGTGGTGGCAATGGACACATCGTTCGTTATACCTAAAAGTTTTATCAGCGCTAATACAGTCATCATCTGGGTGCCTCCTGCCAGTACTGATGTAGTACCTTCCAACCCATCCACCAGACCGCAGACACACGCCATCATAGGGTCGCCTACGCATTCTATGGCGCGCATGGGTTCATCTGACAGCTCGCCAAAAGAGATGCCTGAACTATCCAGGGCTTGTGCCACTACCTGCTGTTTTATGTCAACAGGGTTTTGCAGGTAACTGCTGCTCACCCTTCCGTCAATACCAAGCGCCTGCAATACAGCCATGGCAGTAGTGGTGCCGCCGGGCACACTCTCACCTATAACCACAAAATCTGAAAAATGCCTTATCTGGCGGCCCAGTTCAAACGAGTTCTCATATATCAGTGCCGCATCCTGGACTGCCTGGCCAGTCCTGATGTCAAGTCCTGGTTTGGCACCCACATCCAATAGTGGTATCCTGGGAAGTATATGCAGACCACAGTTGATGAACATAAAAGGCATGCTTGTAAGTTGCATGGCAGCCCGGGTTATCACAGCGGGCGTTGGACTGTTACCTGTCATGGGTGGTTCGTGATTGCAGATGGTCCTGCCCAGTGTTACCAATTCTGCATCGGCTGCAGGGGTGTAGTCAATAAGGTCAGGTGACCTGCCTGCCGCTGAAATGCCTGGTATCTTTGCAGTACCAGTATTTGAAAGTACACATAAAAATAATGGACGTTTTGCGTCGATTACTGGTGGTTCAGGTGATATCAAATGGTCCATAAGGCATCCGCAATACAAATATAGATTGTTAAGAGGGACTATTTTACGGATTACATTATAAATATTGCTTTTCGCATGTATGCAATGTAACATTGCCAGAAAATCTTCCCTTTAGTCAGATTTACTTGGGCACCCACAGTTATACTTTATGTACTACAAAAAAAGTCGTGTGAAAACAGGTGAGATTATTACACAGAACTGAATTTATTGAATTTCAAACCTTTTAGCTTTTCAATATTGTCCAGTGTTATCTCGGCTTCCTGTCTGGTTCTTTCTTCAAGATGTGTTACGATTTCATTCATGGGAACTGCCAGTTTATAGATTTTCATTGGCCTACCCTTTCCTTCTTTTTTGACTTCCCGCTCATCAAGCCATCCATAGTTCCTCAATTCACGCATGGCAATGCTTACCTCAGGCTGCCTGAGTTCTGAACCCAGTTCAAGGTCTTTTGATGTAGCCTCATTAACATTTGCAAGATAAGCGAGGGTAGAGGCTACGTTGCGCGACATGTTGAGATTGCGCAGAATTTCTATAAATTCAAGGTCAGCGTCGTCGAAAACTCTCATTTCTGAAGATCTCATTAATATCACATCTTATAATTGTTTTACTTTCATATTTTTGTAATAATATAAATAGTTTATTCGGATAATAATATTTAATTCAAGTTACATTAAGTAGTTCATCTAATTTAATAGTTATGTAATATATTTTTCCAGTATTACTTCATTGTAATATACTATTATTTACTTTGAAATCAATTTCCCATACTGTTTGAGGTCCTTATGAAAAAGATAGCAGTAAGCCAAAGTATGAAAGAATACTTCACAACGCTGGAGTCCGAACTCAATTCTGCCATTGAGATTGCAGCCAATGCCAGAAGTAAAGGATTCGACCCCAAGCCCAATATTGAAATACCCCTGGCCCAGGACCTGGCAGACAGGGTGGAAAAACTTATCGGCATCGAGGGAGTGGCACCGCGTATCAGGGAACTTGAAATGAATATGAGCCGGGAAGAGGCAGCAATGCATATTGGTGTGGATGTGGCTACCGGTAAAGTGAAAGCCTTTGATTCTGACACCCAGGCCCTGGAGGCGGCTGTCAGGGTGTCGGTCGCAATGCTCACCGAAGGCGTAGTGGCTGCACCTATTGAAGGTATTGACAGGGTGGATATTGAGACCAATGCTGACGGTTCAAAATTTGTCAGGATATATTATGCAGGCCCTATCAGGAGCGCGGGCGGTACTGCGCAGGCACTTTCTGTCCTGGTTGCCGATTTTGTCAGGCGAAACATGGGTATTGGTAAATATGTGCCCACCCAAAATGAAGTTGACAGGTATGTGGAAGAGGTACAGTTATACAGACGTGTGGCAAGCCTGCAATATACTCCCAGTGAGGAAGAAATTCGCCTTATTGTTGAAAACTGTCCCGTATGCATAGACGGAGAACCCACCGAGGATGCTGAAGTGGATGGTCACAGGGACCTGCCCCGTATCCCCACGAACAGGGTCAGGGGTGGGATGTGCCTGGTAATGGCCGAAGGTCTGGCCTTAAAAGCGCCAAAAATAAAAAAACATGTAACTAACCTCAAACTGGACGGCTGGGACTGGCTTGATACGTTCATAGGTGGCGGAAAAAAAGACGATGACGACGGTAATGAAGACGGTGTCAAGGTCAAACCCAAAGACAAATACTTGCAGGACCTGATAGCTGGCAGGCCTGTGTTCTCATATCCTTCAAGACCGGGTGGATTCAGGCTAAGGTACGGTCGCAGCCGGAACACCAGTTTTGCAGGTGGAGGTGTCAGCCCTGCTACCATGGTACTGATGGATGATTTCCTGGCACCGGGCACACAGGTGAAAGTGGAACGACCGGGCAAAGCACTGGGTATAGCTCCCGTGGACAGCCTGGAAGGTCCGACTGTACGACTGTTCAATGGAAATGTCCTCAGGGTGGATTCTATGGAACAGGCCCGTGAGGTCAGGAGTTCAATATCACAGATTCTGGATATCGGTGAGGTGCTGATTAATTACGGGGATTTCCTTGAGAACAATCATCTACTTGTGCCTTCAGCATACTGTTTTGAATGGTGGATTCAGGAACTGGAGACGGCGGCCGAAAAGATGGGTAAGGACGTACCGTACGAGGAATCAGAACTTACCGGGCTTTCCGGTGCAATTGCACTGGACCTTTCAAATACATTCCAAATCCCACTTCATCCCCAATACACCTACCTGTGGCATGATGTCACCTCAGAGGACATTCTCACACTCTCAACCTATGTGGAGCAGAACGGAAGGTATGAAAATGCAGAACTGGTACTTCCCAACGAGAGTAGTATAAAAAATATACTTGAAACACTGCTTGTCCAGCACAGGGTAAATGAGGAAAGCCTACATATCGACCAGGCAGGACCCCTTGTCCGGTGCCTGGGTCTTGACGATTCCCTGCACCGTGTCAGGAATGCTTCTGTGGAGGAGATGCCAGACCCTATGGATATGGTGAACCACCTGAGCCAGCTAACTATCAGGATGCGGGCACCGTACCGCATCGGCTCACGTATGGGCAGGCCTGAAAAGTCAGATAAGCGTGAGATGAAACCTGCTCCCAATATGCTGTTCCCTGTGGGCGATGCGGGTGGGCGCAAACGTTCCATGATGGAAGCAAAGAGCTATTCAAAGTCATTCAAGGAAAACGTGGGTACATTTGAGGTGGAAATAGAATCAAGGGCATGCACCCGATGCGGAGCGACAACTTTCACGCGTTCCTGCCCTGACTGCGGCGGACCCACCATGGCAAAATTGCAATGTCCGGTGTGCAATATTGATGTGGGTGAGCCTGTATGTCCAAAATGTGGCCATGAGACCACTTCGGCCGATAAAATTACAATTAATTTCAAGACTGAATATCTCAAAGCTTTTGAGAACATTGGCGAGCGGGATAACCTGACCAGCTTCAAGGGTGTAATTGGCTTGACATCAAAGAACAAAACACCTGAACCCATTGAAAAAGGGATACTGCGTGCAAAGCACGAAGTTATCACATTTAAGGACGGCACGGTGCGCTATGATATGTCAGACCTGCCCCTGACCCATATAAGACCGGCTGAAATCGGTACTGATGTGCAGACCATGCACCGGCTCGGATACACGGTTGATATGGATGGAAAAGAACTTGTAGACCCCTCGCAGGTTGTGGAACTGAAGGTACAGGACCTGGTAATATCCCACCACTGCGGTGAATATCTGCATAGGGCTGCCTGTTTCATTGATGACCTGCTGGTGAAATACTATGGTCTGGAACCATACTACAATGCCAGCACAGCGAGCGACCTGGTAGGAACTTTGCTCATAGGGCTGGCACCACACACTTCTGCCGGTGTTCTGGGGCGGCTGGTTGGTTTTACCAGGGCTTCAGTGGGCTGGGCACATCCTTTCTTCCATGCAGCCAAACGCCGCAACTGTGACGGTGACGAGGACTGTGTCATGCTGCTGATGGACGGACTGTTGAATTTTTCACGCTCATATCTGCCAGATAAACGGGGCGGTCAGATGGATGCACCGCTGGTGCTCACTACCCGGATTGACCCAAATGAAGTCGACAAGGAAGCCCATAATATTGACCTGCTGCGCCGCTATCCTCTTGAGTTCTATGAAGCCACTATGGATTATGCCAATCCAAAGGACCTGGAAAAGGTCATGGATACTGTAACTGGCAGGCTGGGTTCACCAGGTCAGTATGACGGCTGGGGCTTTACCCACGATACATCAGATATTGCAATGGGACCTGCCAACAGCGCCTACAAGACCCTGGGGAGCATGATTGAGAAAATGACAGGACAACTTGAACTGGCACGCAAGATACGGGCTGTG
>DAOWEE010000301.1 GCA_030638625.1 Methanosarcinales archaeon | reverse complement strand
CATAGCACCTGTCATTTCAGAATAATTTGCCGCTGTTTCAACATGACATGGCAAACACCAGGTACCTGAAAAATCCTGTGGTACTGAATTACTTCCACTGAATTGAGATACCTTGCCCAATACCGTATTATTATGTTTGGTATCGCCATGGCAGTACCAACATGATGAACTGGATTCTGCGCTGCTGTCCCAGTATGTCCCCCATATTGAGCCATTAGAGACATTGTCGCCGTGTCTCATCGAGCCGCTTATCTTATACGCACTTGAGATATTTGTATTTAAGAATGGAGTGCTGCCCTGGTGACAGTCAGAACAGTTAACTGCAGTGGTATTTGCAGAATCATATTCACCACTGGTGTTTACGAACTTGATGTCGTGGATATCCTTATCTGATGAAGAAGTGTTGATATGACAATCCACACAAGTCAGTGTATTATGTGTCTGGTGCGTAGTGTGACAGTCCTGACATAGACCAACAGTCGTGTTTACTTTACTGAGTGTTGAACTATGTATTCGTCCAGTATTATGGCAGTTGCTGTTGTTACAATCCGGTGTGTTGCTTGTAGCATGGTCAGGCATGGATTTATGGTAATTTGCATTGCTCATGACCGATGCAAATGCCGAAGAAGCATTCTGGTGACAGTATGAACAGTCTGTCGAACCACCTGTGATCAGGTCGCTTGCCCTGCTCTTTCCGTAGTGAGCAATAGATGCATTTACATTTGGAACATTGGAATCGCTGTTTGTTTTAACCATTTCAGTCTTATTGTGACAGTCTGTACAGGCTGAAACACCTGGTACCTGGATATCTGTACCGGTTGTAAGATGTTCTGTTACATTCAATGCTGCCGGATAATTAGCTGACTGCGAACCAGCGGGTGTGTGGCAGTCTTCACATACATAAGGTGTCTTGAAGTTGGTAGGATGTGAATCAGGTGCTGTACCATTACCGTGACAGGCCCAGCATCTCTTACTCTCAGCTGCATATGGTTCAACCGCAGTTCCGCTATCTGCACCTATATTGAGATTCTTATGCATTGAATCTGAGCTGTTCATTGCACTGACATCAACTTCATACGTTGCTTCTCCGCCAATCTCATGACAGAAAGTACAGTTGGGGTTGGCAGGTGCCGGGTCGATAAAGTGCATGGCCTTGGGGTCTTCACTGTAAGTATCTACTGTAGTGTGGCATTCATAGCAGTCATCAGTGTGCCATGAACCATTATCCACATTAAATTGATGGTCCACGGGTGGTACATCTGAATAGAACGGGGCTGTAGTGTTGTTCATGTGGCAGTCTATACATAACGCCACTTCGCCAGTTGTCCAGTCCCAGGCAGTCGGGTCTGCCACTGTACCGTTAGCCCACTGCGTGAAGTGGAAAGGCGCCGGGTCATTGGTATTATTATGACACCATGTACAGTCAGAGGTATCATTGCCGCCGGTCGTATCATGGGCAAAATCACCGATGGTTGCCTTTGCAGTAGTGGCATTATACGGACTGGTCTTACTACCATCCTTATGGCATTCAAGACATCCGTCTGTGGGTTTGCCGACCATACCAGAGGCATGCATACTGTCACCCACATTGATGCCGTGGCACTCTTCACAATCGCGACCGCTCTCTGTGGTATTACCCTTGTCTGATGGCGCACCTGGATAGTGAGTATATATCACATCTGCTGCTCCAACATAAGTGGCTGTACCATTGTGACAGCCTACACACGTAGATTCTACCGGAGTTGTCAGGTTATCAGAGTGGACAGACACATATGCTGCACCACTTCCCAGGGCATCTGCATTATGGCAGAAACCGCAGTCGTTGATGTTACCTGTTGAAGAGTTATGCATCTCGTTGTTAACATTCAGGCTTGAACCGCCATCAGATGAACTGTGGCATGGTGCGCAGTAGTCGCTTGCACCGCCGGTCCATGCATTTATGAACGGGGTGGTCAATGTCGAGTTGTGGATACGGCCTGTGCTGTGGCAGTCGCTGCAGTTCAGGCTGGTGCTGTTATAGATATCTGCACTGGCATTAACGGTATGTTCAAGAATCAGCTTGCCAGCGGAATTATTGAACTGGAATGATGTGGACGCATTATAGTGACAGAAATTACAATATGCATCTCCAGTTCCCAGAGATTTCGTCAGTGCATAGTGTGATGAACTGTCATTGCCGCCGTGAGCACCAGAATAAACATTGCCTGATGCACCGTCAGGGTCATTAACAAGGGACGGTGTGACCATCATCTCTGCAATGTCCTCGTGGCAGGAGCGGCATGAATCGTTCGCATCACTGTATGACTGGTTGGTATGCAGTTCAGACGCACCTGAGAAGTGCTCGGTGACATTCCAGGCTGTTGGATAATTTGCAGATTCTGAGCCGCCTGGTGTGTGGCAATCGGTGCACAGGTATGGTGTCTTATAGTTACCCAGACCATGGGAGCCTGAAGCTGGCTCGGTGCCGTTGCTGTGGCAGGCCCAGCATTTCTTGTTCTGTGCATCGACAGAAGCTGATGCGCCGCTGTTAAGGTTCTTGTGTGCTGCATCAGCACGGTCCATGGCTGTAAAGTTCACGTTCTGCTGTGAACCGCCCACGTCATGGCATGCGATACAATCAGGTCCTGCTGCTACACCCGGGTCCATCTCTGTTGCATGGAAGTTT
>DAOWEE010000298.1 GCA_030638625.1 Methanosarcinales archaeon | reverse complement strand
TACTACGATAAACGTTACCAATACTACTCTTGTAACAAGAGGATCACACAACGTATCAATCGTTGCCATTGACAACAGTAGTATAAAAAGTTTTAAGAACATCTCATTTTTTGTGTATAATGACTATGTTTCGTGGAAAAAATTAGATGCCATAACATTGATGCTGGCTGATAGGTCGGTGGATGCCGGTGAAAATAATTGGATAAAATTGGAAGGCGGATATACTGAACTACTGCCTGCAAATTTTAATCTAATTACTGATACAAATTCTTATCCATATCCATCGGCTGGTCACAATATTTACACAAATATAAGTGGAGATAATTTAGTCACTGCCACATTCACGGGTTCATCTGTTTTCAAAAATCAAAATGTAACTATATGGAGAATAAAAACACCAAATTCATCAAAAGCATTTGACATTTCTTTTGACAAATTATTGAATGAAACCTTGACCGAATACGATACAGAGACCTTCACATTATCCCTGGATGATGCGGGGGACGTAGAAGTCTTTAAGGATGAAATTTTCGAACCTGGCTCTTATCTAATATTGGTTACTATTTACGACAACCCCAATAACGATACAAGCACTCTTGGTATTTTATCATTTACTTTCTTCAATGTACTGGAATATGATTCTACTGTTGATACAAACAGTTCGGTAGTCGTTGGTCAATCATTCAATGCTACCATGAATTTAATAAATGCATCTCAGCGAAACTATACTTATTCGGCAATATTGTTGAAAGATTATACTAAATTTGGTTCACCGGCTTTAGAAATTAGTTTTAAGGATGGTGCTTTCAAGATTAATGGTGAAGACTATTCTAACTATTCAGATTCAATCTCAATACTGAAACTTTTATCACCATATTTCAATACCAGTGAAACAACTGTCAATGCCACGAATGCCACACATGTCTTAACAACAAACACTAGCTGGGCACCGGGCGATTACCTCCTTCTCAATTATGTATATTCAGACGAGTTATCCAATCGTTCAACTATTGCATACAGGAGTACTAGTATTACTTTACTTGCCGACACTGTACCTCCCACTGCATCAATATACACATCAAGCCTTACAGTAAATGAAGATGTCAAAGTCTGGTTCAATGCCAACAATTCAACCGATAACGTAGGCATAGTCAATTATTCCTGGGACTTGAACGGGAGTGGCAGCATTGATGCTTATGGCCCGGTCGTGAACTGGACATATCCAGACCCCGGGTCTTATACCATAACATTAAATGTCACAGACGGTGCTGGTATTTCTGGCCTGGACAGTAAGACGATACAGGTACTCGATGCCACCCCCCCAATCATATCCAATGTATCAAATGGCACAGCTTCCAATTATTCTGTTGCTATCTACTGGGATACCAATGAATTGAGCAACTCAACTGTGAGGTACGGAAAAGATGACAATATTTCAAATATGAGTTTAAATCAATCCGACTCCACATTTGTACTCAATCACACTATTGTTCTCTTTAATCTCACAAGTGACACACAATACTATTACATGGTAAACAGCTCAGATCCATCTGGAAACAGTAACAACAGTACCATCTATAACTTTACTACAACCAATAATACCGACAATGATTCTCCAATCATCCATCATGCATATCTGGATAAGAATACAAATCTAAAAATCGATGATGTAATAACAGTCACGGTCAATGTTTCGGACAATATCGGTGTGACCCGGGTCACGGTCACGGTCGCTGCCGGAAGCACGAATCTCACCAGGCGCAATGCCACCCACTGGAATGGCACAGTAACTGCTGATGCCACCAAATCTGTCACCATTTATGCGTATGACGCTGCCGGTAACAATAACAGCACCATAAAAACCTATACCCTTTATGTTGCACCAAAATCACCGGGCGGCGGGGGTGGAGGTGGGGGAGGCGGCACCTCTGGTGAAGAATTCGAGAACATTGTATGCACTGAAGTCTCCCGCCAGTTTGTGGGTAGTGACCAGGAGGTCAGTTATCCGTTTGAGTTTGACTGTAATTATGTGAAATATATTAACTTCACAGGTGTGGCCAGTTCAGGAAAAATAGCTGCAAAGGTGGAAACACTGGACCACACCTCTTCAATAGCAGATAAAGCCGCTCCAGAGATTGTTTTCAAGAACGTGAATGTCTGGGCCGGTAATATGGGCTGGTTTTCGGAAAATAACGTAAAAGACCCGACCATTACGTTCATTGTAGATAGATCATGGGTTAAGAATGAAGGTATTATACTGAACACCATCAGTTTCTACAGTTACAATG
>DAOWEE010000384.1 GCA_030638625.1 Methanosarcinales archaeon | reverse complement strand
GTCTAATTTTTTGACCATTCCTATGTGATACAGAAGGAATGCTAAACCCACTTTAGAATTCTATAATCCCGCGACAATCTTAAATACCACATAACCGTTTTTGTTTCATCCCAATCTCCTATGAACTACTTGGCAAACTGTTCGTATATTTAGTGGTCGCAGTTATACTGATAACAGGAATCGCGCTGCTGCTTGGTGCCTATAGTCTCAGGAGACACAAGATTATATTCCCAAATTTCATATTGTTCATGCTCTACCTCTTTTACTCGCCTGCAAAATGGATCTGCAGGGTTTTTTCCATTAAAGAAGAAATTGTTGATGAGATATTAATTGAGGTCAGGAATGCGGTAATGCTCGATAAGTTCAAAAAGAAAGCTGATAGACGCGCTGTTATCCTGCCTCAGTGTATGAGACATCCTGAATGCAAGGCACGGTGTGACCCCATAATGGGCTATGAGTGTACTAAATGTGGCAAATGTGACATTAAAGACATAGTAGATGCAGGAGATAAGTACAATTTTAAAGTGTTTATTGTGCCTGGCGACAGTTTTGTCAGGAAGATACTGAAGTCCTATAACCCGGATGCATGTCTTGGAGTGGCATGTTATGTGGAGTTGACCGAGTCAATGCAGTCGGTCTCAAAGTTCATGCCGGTTCAGGGCGTTTGCCTGATAAGGGATGGGTGCTATGACACAAAAGTTGATGTGGCTGAAGTAATTCACAAAATGGAGATCTGTGATGTATAGATTAATTGGGATTGCACTGCTCGTCATTGTGATTGTATCCATCTTCCTGGTAATTTTTGCTTTGTGGATGAGCCGGGCCAGCCTTAGCAGGAATATATTGCTTGCCGGTTTTTTTGCAAATATCCTTGATTTTTTCTATCTACCGATAAAAGCCATCTTTTTCAGGTATTCTGATACCGAAAAACTGGAAAAATGGATGGTTTCTCTCAAGAACATGGCGCACAAATCTGGTTTTAAAAAGACTAAACATCGTTTGCTGCTTGCCCCACATTGCATGCGGGCACTTGACTGTCCGGCAGCATCTACAAGGTTCGGAATTGAGTGTATATCATGTGGAAAGTGCATCTTTTCAAAGATAAAAACGGACGCAGAGCGGTTTAACTACACCTTGTATATCGTTGCAGGTTCCTCATATGTCAGGCATATCATCAAAAAAGAATCAGCTGATGGCGCACTACTGTTAGCATGCAATTACGAACTAAACAAGGTCATGCGCTCTTTGAAGAATAAAAACATTAAGACGTATGGAATCCCACTTTTGAATGACGGTTGTTACGCTACCGAGTTAGATTACAATAAATTGGTGGAAGAGATGGAATATTTTAGTGCGTAAGGGGAACATCACCCAGACCATTTTAGTACGGTTGCATAACTAACATAAAACCTGTTTCATCCATATTTGACAGAAACTTTAATATCCACTTATAAGTATTGTTACCCAAAAACTGAGGATTTATTATGATCGATATAGTTATACCAAAAGGCAGTCTGGAAGAGCAAACATTGATGCTGTTCAAACAGGCAGACCTTCCCATAAAGAAAACTGACAGGGAATACAACCCTAAGATAAACGACCCCCGGATAAGCAGGGTAAAGATTCTCCGGCCCCAGGAGATAGCAAAGTATGTGGAACAGGGATATTTTGACCTTGGTATCACAGGCCGGGACTGGATAAGGGAATCTGACAGTGATGTAGTTGAAGTTGCAGACCTGCCTTACAGTAAACAGGGTGCAGGTAATGTGAAGATAGTTATCGCAGTTCCCCAGCAAGATGATTCCATTAAAAGTGCTTCAGATATCAAACCCAATAGCCGGGTATCCACTGAATATCCAAACATGACACAGGCATTTTTCGATAAACTGGGCATACCTGTGGAGATATTCTTTTCCTATGGTGCAACCGAAGCAAAGGTACCTGAACTTGTGGATGTAGTGGTTGACCTGACCGAGACGGGTTCCACACTCAGGAAGAACGGTCTTAAGATAGTGGATGTGATCGCCGAGTCATCTACCAAGCTCGTTGCCAACAAAAGGGCATGGGAAGACCCAAAAAAGCGCAAGGCCATCGAGGAGATAAAGACCCTGCTCCTTGCCGTTATTGAGGCAAGGGGGAAAGTGCTCATTGACCTGAACGTACATGGGGATAACCTGGATGCTGTGGTTGAAGCCCTTCCTTCCATGAAGAACCCAACTGTAAGCAAACTTTATAAGTCAGATTTCTATGCAGTTGAAACTGTGGTCGATAAAAGTGAGATAAATATCCTGATACCAAAACTGAAAAGTCTGGGTGCCGAGGATATTCTTGAAATGGATATATCAAAGATTGTACACTAAATTTCAACCAAAATATGCCCGGTATGTTGAACCGGGCACTCAGATGCCGCTTACCAGGTCGTAAAGTGCCGCTTTTGGGTCCTGGGCCTTGACAACACCCGAGGCGAGAAGTACACCCACACTGCCCAACTCAAGGGCAGACTTCAGGTCCTCACCTTTGCTAATTCCTGCACCGCATAGCACTTTTACGTCAGGGTTCACCAGTCTTACCGCTTCCACTGAGCCAGAAACCACTTCTGGGTCTGCCTTGGATACGGGTATGCCCGAACCTATGAGTTCAGGTGGTTCAACGGCAACATAATCTGGCCCCAATGCTGATGCTGCTTTTGTGGTGGTTATATTGTTGGTACACACGATGGTGGTCAGTCCCACGCGGCGAGCCGCTGACAGGGATGCGTCGATATCTGCCAGTCCCAGCCTTCTTTCTGAATGATTGATGAGCGTGCCAGTGGCACCAGCTTCTTTTATGGCCTCTGCCATGATATGACCGGTGGAACTGCCCGGGCCCACGCCATCCAAATGCTGTGAGAACACGGGAATATCTACGGCAGATGCCACGCGGTGTATATCAGGCAATTGGGGTGCAGCCACTATATTGGCCCCTGTATCTTCTGCAACATCTTTGCATGCCTGAGCAATGGCAACGGCATTGCTGCCTGTGCCTTCGGTGTATGTCTTGAAATTGAGTACTATTAAAGGTCTATCCATTGTATTTTCCCCATGAATGGTTGATAACATTAAATCACCTCATAAGGTTCTTATCATTTTTGGTATATTGTGGGAAAAATCAAATTGATGATAGGATTTACTTTAAATTTATATTTTAACAGGTGTGACATCTACCGGAAAGTATAAGCGTTGTTAGAATTATAACTATTAATCATCATTGTTTTATTGATTTGATACGTTTTATGATTAAGTAACTGAGTGGGGCAAAAGGGGGATTAAATATCCCCCATTCACATCATTAATTAGTTCAATTTGACTACGCTTAAGTATTACAAGTAATAAATGAACGCAAGATGTCAAACTCATGTACAGGGGCCGACGCCCTTGTGTTCGGTGCCCTGGACTCGGGTGTAAGCCTTGCCACCGGTGTCCCGGGATTCCCCATCTCAGGGATAATGGAACTGCTGATGGATTCCAGTGTGGAAGCGCGCTGGTCGATTAATGAAAAGGTAGCACTGGAAGCGGCCCTTGGCGCTTCAGCAGTCGGGCGCAGGGCAATGGTTATTGTAAAACATGTGGGCATGAACATACTGGCTGACCCGCTGGTCACGTCAGCCACCCACACCATTGGAGCCGGGCTGGTAATAGTAGCAGGTGATGACCCCGGAATCCAGCAAAGCCAGAATGAGCAGGATTCGCGGTATTTCGGCCTGCTGGCAGAGGTGCCGGTCTTTGACCCATGCAACCCCGCTGTCGTTTACAACAGCATGTGCCAGGCTTTCCAGCTCTCGGAAGAGGTGCACACTCCAGTGATAATCCGCATCACTGACAGATTGAACGATGAGACGGGTTTGGTAGAGAGAAAAACGCCAGCACACGTAGAATTCCCAACATTTGACAGGGATATATGGTCTTACACAATGAAGGGCAAACATCAGTTGTTTCACAACTCATCCTATCCCCGGATGCAGCATGTTTCTGCAGATTCTGAATTGAAAGTACGTCATGAACGAGGTAAGAAAATTGGCATAATATCCTCTGGGTATCTTTCCACTCTGGTAGAGCAGATAATATCGAATGGAAATGAAGATGTTTCACATCTGGCACTTACTATTGTTAATCCGCTGCCGATAAAGGGTATCAATTGCTTTATCGACCGGCATGAAAGGATATTGGTGGTGGAAGAGAGTGAAAGTGTCATCGAGCATCAATTATCCTGCAAAGGAGTGCTGGGAAAATTAACCGGACACATAGGATATGGAAAGGTAGATGCTGCTGACATCATACAGGCACTGAAAGATGTTGATTGGGATACCATCACCCCGTCCATTACTCCTGAGACCATTGAAAGCCGCGGTTTTTCCAGGAGTATATGTGATGACTGCCCCTATCATATGTTATACAGGGTGCTGGATAAAATGGATGTGCCAGTGGCCGGGGATTTAGGCTGCTCGGTCAGGACCGCCCCGCCCCCCATGGGGGTGGTGGACATGGCATATTCACTTGGGTCATCCATTGCCACAGCCACAGGATTTGATAACAAAGGTATAGCCCTCATAGGTGATTACGGACTGGTGCATACCGGATTGCAGGGGCTCATCGAAGCCGTTCACCATCACAGGGACATGCTGGTGGTGGTGCTCCAGAATGATATTGCTGCCCTCACAGGTGGGCAAGACGTACCTGACATGACAGACGTGGTGCGGACACTTGTGCCCGGCACCATACTGCTGGATATTGAGAATATTGATGAAGCTGAACTAGCGGTGCTGCTTAAAACCGAACTTAATAAGAGCGGTGTTTCAGTCATCCTGGCGCGCGGCAAGTGTACAATGTATTGAAAAATATGAAATTGGGATACTGGTGCCGCAGAATTAATCCGGCATTATAATATCCCTTATAAACTCGTCCAGGCGTTTGCAGGGTATGCCTTTTTTGGCCTG
>DAOWEE010000178.1 GCA_030638625.1 Methanosarcinales archaeon | reverse complement strand
ATCGTATTTATCCTCTTTAGGCATCCGGATGTCAAGCACATAGATGGTCTGGTCTCCTGCATCCAGTTTCTCTTTCAAGCTTTCTGCCGAGAGCACACGGTTCCCGGTTGGGGTAGTACTAAGATATACATCAGCAGCTTCACTGATTATATCGGTACTGGACATCTCGCTGGTTGGTACCGGTGTTGGCGTTGCATCGGGTACTACTGTATCTGGTTCAGATACACACCCACTTAACAGGACAACTGCCATCAGCATCAACACTGCAAGCAGTGCGTTGGTCTTTACATTCATTTTCATTTACTTATCTCCTTAATGGTATCTCGGTAACAATTACTTCCTGGTCTGCTTTGCTATCATCAGGTCCCAGATCAGAGGCCTGCAAGAACAATTCTTCCACACCGTGACAACTATTGCAATCACTGTTCTGTACAGTGTACCTCTGGATATTGTGGGTCGTGCTCATTTTCCAGGTAGGGACTGTGTCATAATTGGGCAAATCCACCCCAAGTGACTCGAAAGTATCAGGCACAGTAGGTGCCCGTCGGACAGTGACAAACTTATACGGGTGTAAAGCGTCTGGTGAAGGATTCAGGCCGATTTTAAAGGTATACACAACTTCTTCAGATGTCCTGAACCATTCATTGTTCTCATCATACCCTTCATGACAGCCAAGACATGACATGGCCGGACCTGAATGACATACATAACAGGAAAGGTCATCTCCATGAATTGTGTGCTGCATAACCTGGCTCTGGCTGAGGTCATGGCATTGAGTACATGCGGGTCCACTGGTGACCTGGTACCTGTTCTCATAAGCATTCCCATCTCCATGAATCTCATCCCCATGACAATCGGTACACTCCATCATTTTTCTGGTCCAGTGGACATCCCCGGTCCCGTAATCCGCCATATACGCCCCTCCTTCCTTGGACTTGCCGTGACAGGCTATACACACATCCTTTGATGGAGGTGTTTTCAGAACCTGGTGCCCTGACAGTAAACCGCCCTTTACTACATCAGGCCTGCTGATATGGCACTGCCCGCAAGTGGCATGGCATGTGTAGCAGTCTTTATCCCAGGCTTCTTTCAATTCGGAATCAAAGATTCCCTGGTGTGAGCGTACTTCTATACTTTTCATCTGCCCCATCAAGGTGTTATGAAGGGAATTTGTGTAATTGGTCGATATCTCTTCGTGACACCTGGCGCATAATTCAGGATTGCTGGACGGGTCACGTACAACACCTTCGTGTGCCGACATGTCAGTCTGGTTTGAACCGCCGTGACATTGGATACATCCCTCCTTTCCATGAGTACTCGACATATAAGAAGGAGCTACATAGAACTTCTCATACTTTTTCAGAGGTGGGGCTTCTCCTCCACAACTGCTGCTGGATGTATCTTCAACTTCAGGTTCCTCTTCTACCGCCAGTTCTTTTAATGTTTCCTGATTGGTATGACAAATAGAACATCCGCTTTCGATTATTTTATCCTCTTGAATGGAAACTTCTTCAGTCAGATTATCTGTACATCCGCTAAATAGAACTGTCACAAAAAAGATACACAAGTATGTAAGAATATATACACTCCTAATTTAATCACCACCATTTAGTTATTATTTTATATACTCTATGCATATTTAATGATTTCGTAGCACTTTTTCTTTATTTGTTGGATGAAACGGAGGTTTCATAATACATAAAATAGAGAAGGATATACATCATTGTCCAAGTTTGTTAAGAAGGATAATGATATTATTACATTTGGAGGTATGAAATTTGCAGAAGAAACTGATAATCTTATTGATGTTGTTTGTATTAATTACAGCAGGCTGTACTGCTAAGGATTCCACCACGACCACTACCGTCTCAACCAGTGATGGTGATGTGGATATTGAATACAGCGTCCCTGAGGGCGCTGAAGATGAATGGTGCCCGGTCGGAACCACCTGGGAGGCCACAAATCCGCAAACCGGGGAATTGGCTAACATGGAGATAGTAGGTACCGAGACCATAGATGGTGTTACCATGTGCAAGGCTGTCCTGGAAACCAATACCGCTGATGAGGTAGTGAAGATGGAGTATTGGTGGTCAGAGGATGGTGAAACATTCATCTGGAAGAACTATGATGCTGCCGGGAAGGTTGTATCCGAGATCAGCGTCAAAGATGGCGCAATGACCATGATAGATGAGGAGGGAAATGTGGTCGAGTTCGGTGGGATGACGTAGGAATTTAAAAATTTTGAGTATTTTCCCTTCCGGCTTTTGACTGGAAGGATACTTTCTTTTATTGACTCCAGTCTGTAAAGTTCTTTTTTATGAAATCATCAACATCAGCGATGTCATTTAAATTTCCTTGCCCTTTTTTCCATTCATCTAGAATCCAATCAAAATTTTCGGCTGGAGCATCCACAGCCCAATCTTTGTACTCTGATGTAGACTCCTTTTCGAATCGATATATACCTTTCAATATTCCAATGCAATAATTTTTCGCCTCAACATACATTGAAAGTTTTTGAT